>USBP01000018.1 GCA_900552985.1 uncultured Oscillospiraceae bacterium | reverse complement strand
CGGAATCGGCCATACCAGATGGGCGACGCACGGCGAGCCTTCCGACGCGAATTCCCATCCGCACCGCAGCAGCAGTGGAAAATTTGCGATCGTGCACAATGGGATTATTGAAAATTATGCTGTGCTTAAGGCAAAGCTGCAGCAGCAGGGCTGTGTATTTTCTTCCGAGACCGATACGGAGGTAATTGCGCATCTGCTGGAGCAAAATGATACGGGAGACCTGCTGGAGACGATCCGTAAGACGGTCTCCCAGCTGGAGGGCTCTTATGCGCTCGGAATCCTCAGCCAGGAGCATCCGGATGAAATCGCCTGTGTGAGGCGGGCGAGCCCTTTGATCGTTGCACTCAGCGACGGAGGAAATTTTATTGCCTCCGACATCACCGCGATCCTCCCCTATACGCGCCGGATCTATCAGCTGGACGACGGAGAAATTGCCTTGCTTCGCCGGGATGATGTTACGGTATATGACGGGGAAGGCCGCCGGATTGAAAAGCAGGTAAAAACGATCACCTGGAGCGTGGCCGCAGCGGAAAAGGGCGGCTATGAGCACTTTATGCTCAAAGAGATTATGGAGCAGCCGCAGGCGGTCAGCGCCACGATCTCTCCGCGCATCGGCAATGATGGGCGGATTATTCTGGATGGCATCTCCCTGACTGGCGAAGAGCTGCGGTCTTTCGAGCGCATTTTTATTTTGGCGTGCGGCTCGGCCTATCATGTGGGCGTTGTCGGTAAATATGTCATCGAGGAGGTGGCGCGTATCCCGGTGGAGGTGGATATCGCCTCAGAGTTCCGCTATCGGATGCCATTGGTGAATGAGCGCTCGCTGGTGCTGATTATCAGCCAGAGCGGCGAAACGGCGGATACCCTTGCCGCGCTGCGCGAAGCAAAACGGCATGGGGCCCGCGTGCTTTCCATTGTCAATGTTGTCGGCAGCACGATCGCAAATGAAAGCGACGATGTGCTCTATACCTGGGCGGGGCCGGAGATTTCCGTTGCGACCACCAAAGCCTACAGTACCCAGCTGACACTGATCTATCTTCTGGCCTATTATATCGCGGAGGCCCTTGGGCGTGTGGATGCGCTGGAACTGCGCCATGCCCTCAACGCATTGATTGCCCTGCCGGATCAAATTCAGCGGGCGCTCGATCAGGCGCCGCAGATCGGGCAGTTTGCGCAGCGGCTCTGTTATCTCCATCACGCCTATTTCATCGGCCGCAATCTTGACTATGCGGTAGCGCTGGAGGCTTCTCTGAAACTCAAGGAAATCAGCTATATCCATTCTGAGGCCTATGCTGCGGGCGAGCTGAAGCACGGCACGATTTCATTGATTGAACCCGGCACGTTTGTCGCTGCGCTGGCCTGCTGCGAACGGTTGTTTGATAAAACGGTGAGCAACATCCGGGAGGTTAAGGCACGCGGCGCGCAGGTGCTTTGCGTGACGCAGCAGGGCAATGAGGCTGCCGCCCAGCAGGCGGATCATGTGTTTTACGTTCCCAAAACGCACCCTCTGTTTATGCCGTCGGTCGAGGTGGTTCCAATGCAGATCCTGGGCTATTATGCGGCCAAAGCGCGCGGCTGTGATATTGATAAGCCGAGAAACCTTGCAAAAAGCGTTACGGTGGAATAAAATAGGAGTATCAAACGCAACGGGGGTTCAAAGCCAATGGATATGAGCGCACTGAAACCAAATGAAAAGAAGAATCTGGAGATCGAAACCAGCGCGGGGAACTACCTGCGGTATCCGGTCAAGACACATGTGGTTATGGCGGGGGACAGCCTGACCGATCTTATGGATCAATATGTCAAACCCTATCTGCAACCGGACGATATGATTTTTATCAGCGAAAAAATTATTGCCATCAGCCAGGGCCGTGCCTTTGATATTGATGAAATCAAGGTTTCCCCTCTTGCCAACCTCCTGTGTAAATTTGTTTATAAATCCCCCTATGGGATCGGATTGGGAAGCCCATGGACGATGGAGCTCGCTATTCGGGATATTGGGGTTCCGAAAATTTTGTTTGCCGCATTCTGTTCGGCCGTCACGAAGCCGTTCGGCAAACGTGGGGTTTTTTATAAAATCGTAGGGGACGCGGGGCGCGCTATCGACGGGCCGTGCGACTATACGCTGCCGCCCTATAACCATTATGCAAAGCTTGCACCCAAGGATCCCGACAAGGTGGCGGCGACACTCCGGGAACACACCGGCTGCAAAGCCGTGGTCGTCATGGATGCAAACGATATTGGGCGGGAAATTCTGGGCGTATCCTCGCCGGATGTAGACGTTGCGCTGTGCAAGGAAATTTTTCGGGATAATCCGCTCGGCCAGGCCTCGCAGCAAACGCCGATTGCGATTGTTCGTAAAATTTCTTGAGGCAGCTTATTCATTTTTATCAGAATCGCGGTTCAGAATGACCTTCTGAACTGCGTTTTTTCTTTTAAGTTGCAAATTGAAACTTTATGATAATTATATATTTAATAAAAGATGCTTTTTGAAACTAAATTTGTTTTCCGCATGAGCAAATGATATGCTTAAAACAAAAGAGACGTATTTTTGGCTTCAGGAGGGAACGGCTTGCCTGACCGCAGAGTGCGCGAGCTGAGGCTCCGCGAGGGGAAAACACAGAAGGAGATTGCGGATTATCTGAATATTTCCCGCTCCACCTACACGTTGTATGAAAGCGCCAGGCGGCAGATGAGCAACGAAACGCTGTGTGCGCTGGCGGAATATTACGGCGTCAGCACGGATTATCTGCTGGAGCGCACAGATAACCCCGCCCCAGCAGGCGCCTTCACGCCCAAGGAGATCGAGCTGATCCGGCAATACCGTTCCCTGGATGAACGGGGGCGGCGCAGTGTGGAGGGCGCGCTCCGTTTTGAGCAGGAGTGGTCCTACCGCCAGCAAAAATAAGATAGCATTGCTGAAAGGGCTGTGGAAGGGTATTCCGCAGCCTTTTTGCGGGATAGGATCCGGCACGTGGAGGCTGGGAAGGACATTAGGTTTATACGGCACAGGGCTTGTTTTTTTTTCAATCCCGTGATAAAATAAAGTGTTTTGAGATACAGTCACTGGAGGGTTTATTATGTCAGGTCATTCCAAATGGAGCACAATTAAACGCAAAAAAGAAAAAACAGACGGCCAGCGCGCCAAAATTTTCACCAAGATCGGCCGCGAGATCGGCGTGGCGGTGCGCGCAGGCGGCCCGGACCCGGCCTCCAACTCCAAGCTGCGGGATGTGATTGCCAAGGCAAAGGCCAACAATGTGCCGAATGATAATATCGACCGTATCATCAAAAAGGCCGCCGGAGAGGGCGGAGCGGATAACTATGAGGAAATCGTTTATGAGGGCTATGGCCCCTGCGGCGTCGCGGTGATTGTAGAGACGCTGACGGATAACCGCAACCGCACGGCCGCCGACATGCGCCACTATTTCGATAAATACGGTGGAAATATGGGGCAGACAGGCAGCGTCGGCTTCCTTTTCAACCGCCAGGGCGTGATCGCCATTGAGATGGAGGGCCTGGATGAGGAAAAGGTCATGGAGGATGCGCTGGAGGCCGGCGCGGTGGACTTTTTGACGGATGAAGACGTTTTTGACATCCGCACCGATCCCAACGATTTCACCGGCGTGTGCGACGATCTGGAAGCTAAGGGCTATACGTTTGTATCGGCTGAGGTGGAATATGTGCCCACAACCTATACGCGTTTAAGCAATCCGGATGACGTCAAAAATATGGCCAAAATGCTGGAGATGTTTGAAGAGAACGATGATGTGCAAAACGTTTGGCACAATTGGGAAAATGCTGACGACGCAGAATAAGCTGATGTGAGGACTTGTAAGGAGAGTCTTCTCTGAAAGGAGAAGCCTCTCCTTTTGCATTTCATAGACAATAAGAATTGAAAAGAAACAGAATTTATAGTAAAATGATCTATATAAAAGCCAAAGGAGGAATCCCCATGGATCCAGAGGAAAAAAGCGGCCGCCCAAAACGTATTCCCAACCCGCTGCGCTTCTTTTTCAACAAAGAGGCGAAGGAGGGTTATGTCCCCAACCGGGAGCTGTTTGCCTATTCCGCCGCTCTGGCAGGGCAAAACGCTACCTATGGGATTGTCAATCAGTGGATTTTTTACTTCTGCACCAATGTACTGCATATGCGCCCTGACCATGTGGGGGCGATTACCTCCCTTTCGCGGGTGTGGGATGCTGTCAACGATCCGATTGTGGGCGTGATTATCGACCGGCGCAATTACAAGCCCGGGCAGAAGCTGCACCCGTTTCTTGGCAAGCTGCCCATTGTGATCGGCATTCTATCCGCTCTGCTGTTTTGCAATTTCGGCTTGGGCGAAACCGGCTCTATCGCTGTGTTCCTCTGCATCTATCTGGTTTGGGATTTGACCTATTCCTTTCAGGATACGGCGCTGTGGGGTACGATGTCCCTCATTTCGCCGCACTCTGAGGAGCGCGGCAGGGTTTCCCAATGGCTGAATATCGGCGTAGGCGCCGGCGGTGGTATTGTGGGGATTATTTCCCTTCTGATGGGCATCGGGGAAAAGGAAGGAATTAGCCTAAGCACGCAGTTTTTATGCTATGGCCTTGTATTTGGCTTTGGCGGAGAACTGCTCTCCAGCCTTGCGGCAAAAACAAAAGAGCGTGTGGAATACGTGAAAGAAAAGCGGCTGCAATCCTTTTGGCAGGATCTTGCGGATTTGCGGCATAACAAAATTTTGATTCTGCTTTTGCTCGCACAGGTTGTCAGCTTTTTTGACGGCGCGATCCCACAGATTTATTTTTTTGAATACTGCACCTCCTACCAGATCGGCTCTATAGAGATCAATGGGCAAACGGCGCAGTTCCTCTACGGCCTTCTCATCAACATTTTTGGCGCGCTGAGCATGTTTTTCGCCACCAAGGTGGCGGAGAAGCTGGGCGGCATGCGCAATGTGATTATTTTGGCAAAGGTGACCAACATTGTTACTCGCTGCATTGCCTTTTTCATCGGATACCAGACGCTCGGCCAGATGGCTGCCGTGATGGCCTTTATGAGCATTGGAGCGATCCCCAACAACATGGTGGGCATCGCGCAGCGCAGCATTCTGTGTGACTCCGTTGACTATGTGGAGTGGAAGACAGGGAAACGGACGGAGGGCATTAGCTTCTCCATGCAGAATTTAACGAATAAGCTGTTGGATTCCATTAAGCTTTATTTCTGCGGCAGGGTGCTCGATTACCTGCGTTTTGACGGTGAGCTCACCGTTGATCAGCTCAGGAAGGTCTCTCCCCAGTATTTCAAAGCCCAGTGGCCGCTGTTTATGCTGCTGCCGGCGCTTGGCTCGCTGCTGTATCTCATCCCCTTCCTGTGTATCCGCTATTCCAAGCAGCAGAAAGCGCAGGTCGAGCAGGAGCTCATCCAGCGCCATGAGCAGGAGGAGCGGGCAAAGGAGGATGCAATAGAACCCTGACCGCATGGCGCGTCAGTGCGCGCCTGTGAAGGGATTGGATATAAGAGAGCGGGCTCCCCTTCCCAAGTGGAAGAAGGCCCGCTTTTTAGATGTATATTTGGCGGCTCACCGGATTTGTCGGTGCAGGCCGGTTTGCTCCTTCACGTGGAGCAGATGGTAGAGCAGCTGATTGACCGGTGTGCTCACGCCGTATTGCCGCCCGATCCGGAGCACCTCCCCGGCGAAGGATTCTACCTCCGTAGGACGGCCCGCCTCGATATCCTGAAGCATGGAGGTTTTACCCGAAGGCAGCATGGTTGCCACCACGGGAGGGATCGCCTCAATATCCGCCTCGGTCAATGCGATACCGGCTGCCTGAGCCAGATGCAGAACCTCGCGCATGGCGCTTTCCGCCAGCGCCATCGCCTCTGGTATGCGGGTGAAATCTCCATATGTGGCCCCAGTCAGGGCGGATACCTGGTTGAGGCCGACGTTGAGCATCCATTTTTTCCAAACGGCCGGCAGCATATGCGCAAAAACACGAGGGCGCAGGCCTGCGCTGCGCAGAAATTCCTCCACAGCCGTCACCTCTGGGAGGAAGCGCCCGGTATCCTCCATGCCAAGATGGATTTCGCCATCTGAGGAGTGAAGCACGCCCTTTTTGCCGCGCACAGCATCCAGCGCCATGGCCAGGCCGCATAGTACGAGCGATCCCGGGAAGGAGGCCCGCAGACGGGCTGTGGCTGTTACGCCGTTTAGGAGCGGGAGCAGCACGGTTTTCTCCCCTACAAAGGGGCGAATGTCTTCAATCGCTTCGTTTAGCTGATAATTTTTGACGCAAATCAAAAGGAGATCTGCCGGGTTGGCCTCCGGCCCAGGCTCGCAAACGCGGGGGAAAAAGACTTCCCCATCCAGTGTGGCGCCGTGCGTGAGGAGCCGCTGTGCGCGAGCCCCCTGTGCAATGGTAAAAAATTGATCGCCATAGCGGTCATAAAGGCGTTTGGCATAGACAGTGCCAACTGCGCCCATGCCAATGATGGCTGTGCGCTTTATTTCCATCGAAACCCCTCCTGCTTTCACCTGCTGCATTCGCTATTGTAGCATAGATCGCCGATGAATGCACGAAGAATCAGGCTGGCCATCCTTTTCACCCGTTCAATCATTGCAGAGCCATTTACAAGCGCCGGTTTTCGTTATATCATAATAGCATCCTGCATTGGTTTGACTGCGTGCAAATATTGTGTGCTGCGCAATGGTATATCGAATGAAAAGGGGAAGCACATGGCGGTTTTTCTTTACAGCTTTAACACAGTTGCTCCGCTCATCCTGGTGGTGGCGGTTGGCTTCCTGCTGAAAAAGCTGAAAATGGTGGACAGCAAATTTATCAGCAAGGCAAACAAGGTTTGCTTTCAGGTTGCCTTTCCTCTCCAGCTGTTTCAAAATATCTATGATGCCGACTTTCAGGTCGATTTTCGGCCGAGGCTGGTGGCGTTTACGTTGGCCGGCGTTTTGGCAACGGCGGTGTTACTCTGTGTGACCGCACCGCGCTTTCTGAAAAGCAGGCCCACCTGCGGCGCGTTTATTCAAGGCGTTTTTCGCAGCAATTTCCTTTTGCTGGGTTTGCCGCTTGCAGTGAATCTCTTTGGGGAGGAACATGTGGCGTCTATTTCTATGCTGCTGCCCTTTGTGATTATGGAGTTCAACTTTCTTGCCGTCGTAATCCTCACACTGTTTCAGGAGGATGCCGGGGGCGGGCGCTCCAGACTTCGGCTTGGTCGCATGGCTTGGGATGTTATCAAAAACCCTTTGATTATCGCCTCCTTTGTGGGGATGGTTTTTTCTGTGTTTCAAATCCCCGTGCCGCTGTTCCTTAGCCGCGCCGTGGGCGATATCGGCCAGATTGCGACGCCGTTCGCCCTGATTCTGCTGGGCGGGCAGTTCGATTGGAAGCAGCTCAGGGGGAATCTCCGGCTGGCCGGTGTGGCGACGCTGCTGCGTCTGGTCGTGGTGCCGGCTGTTTTTGTCGCCTTGGGCGTATGGCTTGGCTTCCGAGGGGAAGAGCTGGGCGCGCTTCTGATCGTTTTTTGCGCGCCCACAGCAATTTCCAGCTATGTCATGGCGCAAAATATGGGCAGCGACGATGTGCTGGCCGGCCAGCTGGTGCTCGTGACCACGTTGTTTTCCAGCGTTACAATTTTTTTATGGGTGACGGTGCTGCGCGCTTTGCAGTTGATTTAATCAGAGGAAAGCCTGCGGCAGAGAATAAAATAATTGCAGGAGGGATTGCGATGATCCGTCATATTGTCATGTGGAAGTTCAAACCGGTCGCCGAGGGCGCTACCAAAGAGGAAAACCTGCGCAAGGTAAAGGCGCTTTTGGAGGCCCTTCCGGAGACGGTCCCCCTTATCCGCCGGATGGAGGTGCACCTGAACGAAAATCCGAACCCCAAAAATTACGACGCGGTGCTGATTAGTGAATTTGACTCGCTTGACGATCTCGCCGCCTATACGAAACACCCTGCGCACCAGAAAATTTCCTCGTTCGTGGCGCTGTGCCGGGAGGGGCGTGCAAGCGCCGATTATACTTTTTGAATAAGGCGTTGTATGATAGATCTACAGAGTGTTTAAAATGAAGCCTTTTTTTCGCTTTCTTTCACGAATTCACTGTGTTTTTTAAAATTACAGATTTTTGATTCTGTAATACAAAAAATTTTGCATATTGTTAAAAAACATCCGCCAAATCTCTCGACTTTTCTGGTGATATATGATAGAATATATCCATATTTTATGAGAGAGGGAGCTGAAACCATTTACTTATGAAAGCGACGGAAGGCATTCAGAATTACAAGGCAAAGGTAAAAGAGTGCGTCAACTACTGCGTGAAGGAGATCAAACTGATCTGCAAGGAGATCGGCGGGCGCGAATCCGGCAGCCCGGCAGAGCGTCAGGCGCAGGAGCACATGGCGGATGAGCTGCGTAAATACACCGACCATGTGGAGATCGAGGAGTTTGACCTGCACCCGAAGGCTTTTATGGGCTGGGTCATTATTGTGGGGCTCTGCATGATTGCAAGCGTGATTTTGTATAACCTCGGCTTTGCGCTGATCTCCCTGATTTTGACGCTGGCAGCGGCTGTCTGTATGATCGCGGAGTTTTTGATGTACCGGCAGTTTTTGGATCCGCTGTTTCCAAAACGCACCTCAGCAAACGTAATTGCCGTGCGCAAGCCGGAGGGCGAGCTCAAGCGCCGCATTATCTTCAATGGGCACTGCGACTCCGCCTACGAATGGCGCTACACCTACCTCGGCGGCGGGCATTGCCTTGTGGCTGTGATTGCGATTGCTCTGGTGGGGCTGGCCATTACGCTTGTCAGCGAAATTGCTGCGATTGCAACCGGCCATGCGATGACGGCGTTTGACGGCGGATTTTGGAAAATTATGGGCTATGTGCAACTGGTGTGGATTCCGTCCTATATCTCGATTCTGTTTTTTACACATTGGAAGCTTGTCGTCCCCGGCGCGAACGATAACCTGACCGGTTGCCTCAACGCGATGGCCGTGATGAAATATCTCTCCGACAATAACATCCGGTTTGAAAACACAGAGGTGCGGGCGGTGCTGACCGGCTCTGAGGAGGCGGGCCTGCGCGGGGCGAAAGCGTATGCTAAAAAGCATTATGAGGAATGTATGGAGGTTGAAACGGTCTTTCTTGGCTTTGACACCATGCGCGATTACGACGATATGGCGATCTATAGCCGCGACATGACCGGCACGGTCAAAAACGATATCCGCGTGTGCAGGCTGATGAAAAAGGCCGGCGAGCACGCGGGGCTGGATTTATCGTTTAAGAGCGTCTTTTTCGGCTCGTCAGATGCAGCGGCAATTTCTCAGGCCGGTATCCCCGGCGCGACGTTCGCCGCGATGGACCCGACGCCTGCCCGCTATTACCATACACGCCTTGATACGGCGGATAACCTGGATCCGAAAATGATCGAGGCGGGCATCAATCTGTCCCTTGAGACGGTGTATTTGTTTGATCAGGAAGGCCTGAAGGAAACCTACTGATGCTTCCCATTTGCCGCCGGGGCGATCTGATACGGCTTTGGATGCTGAAAGGGCGGGCGGCGCGCCCAAGCCGGCGGGGCTGCCCGGGCGGCCTGCGCCCGCCTTTATTGCGAGAACTTTATTTTTAGAAAGGGAGAGTAGAGGAATGGCTGTAACCCAAACGGAAAAGAGCACTATCTTGCAATACATGACGGATGGTATCCGCTATGTATGCGAGCACTACAAAAACCGTGCGCCCGGCACGGAGAGCGAGCGCAAGGCGCAGGAGTTCTTCCGCGATGAGCTCAAGAAATATGCGGACGAGGTAGAAATGGAGGATTTCGACCTGCACCCGCACGCTTTTATGGGTTTTATTATTTTGGATGGCCTTTTCGCCTTGGTTTCGGTGCTGATGTACTGGTTGGCGCCAAAAAGCATTGTGTTCCCAGTGATCGGCGTTATTTTGACGTTTGTATCCATTCTGATGTTCCTGTTTGAATTTTTAATGTACCGCTCTTTTGTGGATTTCCTGTTCCCAAAGCGGGTTTCCCGCAATGTGATGGCGCGTCGCAAGCCATCGGGAGAGGTCAAGCGCCGCATTATTTTCGGCGGCCATGCGGATGCGGCCTATGAGTGGACGTTCTCCCTGCACGGGCAGCTGGCGGCTCTGGTTCCGGTGATCGGCGGCGCAGTCATCAGCCTGTTTGCGATGTTTGCCTTTAACCTTGCCGTAGTTATCCACTCTGCCAGCGGCGCGTTCGTGATGGAGGGAGCGTGGAAGGTGCTTGGCATCATTTCGTTGTGCCTGATCCCCTTCTGCATCCTGATCCTGTTTTTCATCAATTGGCGCGTAATTGTGGACGGCGCGAATGACAACCTCTCCGCCTGCTATATCGCGATTGCCGTGCTCAAGCAGATGGCGGATCGGGATTTCCGCTTTGAAAACACAGAGGTCTGCTGCCTGATTTCCGGCTCTGAAGAGGCAGGGCTGCGCGGGGCCAAGGCCTATGCAAGGCGTCACCGCGAGGATTTGCAGGATGTGGAAACCGTTTTTGTATCCATGGATACGATGCGCGAAGTAGAGCAGCTGCAGGTTTACACCAAGGGCTGCACCTGGACGGTGCGCGACAGTGAGGCGGTCGGAGATCTGATCCATGAAGCGGGCGTCAATGTTGGCATCGATATGCCGCGCGCGCAGATTTATCCCGGTGCGATTGATGCAGAGGGCTTTTCGATGTACGGCCTGACAGCGGCCGGGTTCTGCGGCGTGAATCATGATCCCAAAACCTATTATCATACCCGTGAGGATACGCCCGACAACATTGGGGAGGATTGCATCGAGCTCTCCTTGAAGATTTGCGAGGAAACGGCGCGCCTGTTTGATGAGAATGGTGGCCTGGCAAAATATGAAGCCAAATATCGCTCCTGAGTGTGCGGTATCAACGTTATTTGGAAGATCACTCTGGTAAAGAGGGCAAATGGCCCCGTGCGTCCTCGTTACGCACGGGGCTTTTTTAGTGAGTGCCTGGCTGCGTTGCACACGCGTTCATTCTCTTGCTTCTGCAAGAGAACCAGCATCGGTGCACAGGGGGCAACAGCGGTTTTCAGCGCCATGGCCGGCCCCTGGCTGCGTTATCCTTCTTGCGTTCCATCAAGGAAAGCTGCGTCGCCTGCCTTGCCAGAGAATCACGGCCATGGGCTGAAAACTCCATAGGACCGCTCCGGCAACTCGGGCGAGGGGATAACGGTCCTGGCCGTTCCGACTGGCCTTCCAGGGCCGCTTTAGGGGAACTGTCTGCGAAGGCCGGCCTGAAGCGCCGCGCCCGATTGGCTCCATCGCAGGGCTGTGCGCAGTATACGCAGCGCGGCGAAGCCCAACATCAGCCCGATAATTACTTTTTTAAAAATGCTGAGCAGACGCAGGGTATTGGAGGCGAGCGCCAACAACTGCAAATCCCGGAGCATTTCATCCATGCGTTATCCCTCCTGTCAACCGTTTGTCAGCAGCACGCCGTGCGCAATGCCGGGAATTGTTTCTCCCTGCTTGGAGGAAACCGCGCTCATCAACGCTCCTGTGCCCACGAAGAGAACGCGCCTGAGCTCCCCCTGCTTGAGGCGGCTCATAACATAGGAGCATACGACGCTGCCGCTGCAGCCGCAGCCGGATGCGCCGGAGTTGACGTCCTGCCGGTCCAGGTCATATAACATCAGCCCGCAATCTGCGTGCACGCTGGCAATATCGATTTGATAATCCTTGCGCAGCAGTTCAATGAGCAGCTTAGAGCCTACGGCGCCCAAATCTCCCGTAAGGATCATGTCGTATTCCTCGGGTGTGGTGCAGGTGTCATGCAGAAAAGCGGCGATCGTTGCGCTGGCCGCCGGCGCCATGGCTGCGCCCATATTGTTGGCGTCTTTGATGCCGAGATCCTGCATTTTGCCGATGATGACGGATTCCACGCGCGGCCCTTCGCCAGAGGTGCCGAGAACGGCGGCTCCAGCTGCTGTTGCCGTCCACTGGG
>USBP01000017.1 GCA_900552985.1 uncultured Oscillospiraceae bacterium | reverse complement strand
CGCGGGGGGCATAGCCCTGCGCCGATGCTCATAGGAGTGGGTATTGATGTGGATCGTTCGTGCCGGATAAATAACGAAACGTTAGATATTTGGCATACGAAATATAAATTTCGCAATATCTAAAAGGGGGGAATGTCGTTTCATGCTTTTGCAAACGGTTCAAAAAAAGGGGGGGAGCCTCCCAAGTTAAAGTGCTGGATATGAAGCCGGTACGGCTGTAAACGTTCCCAATTCTGGCCGGATGGGTTCCGGCCGGGCCAAACACAAAAAAGGAGATACGAAGGATGAAAACATGTCGTAAAGCATTGAGCCTTGTGCTCTGTCTGTGCATGATCTTCTCGGTGATGGCCGCTGGGCTGACCGCATTCGCGGCGGATAAAACGGCAGCGGTGACCGAGCTGGAGGAAAAAATCAACGCCTATTCAGGCAATATGGATACGGCTACGCCGTCGGATGAGGATCTCGCCGGCTATAACGAGCTGGTGGCGGCCTATCAGGCGCTTGATCAGGCTCAGGTGGAGTCCATTGATCCCTTTTTGATGAGCAAGCTGTATCAGCTGGCTGTTGACCGTGGGTACAGAACCTCGACGGAGAGCAGCTCTACCAACAAGCGTAAGGACGCGGGAGCAAAGGCGCTTGAGTGGCTTACTCCGAACCCCTCTTATTGGGCGGCGGCAAGGACGTTGGCTGAAACGCTTGCCGATAAGGAGAAAACCGTTGACGACAAGCTCACGGCCTTCCTGGCGGCGGATCTCAACACGCGCCTGTGGTCCGGCCTGTGGTATGCGTCTTATGAGTACTTTTATTATGACCTGACGGATACCCGTGCCGACGACGGCCTCAAAAAGCTCTTTGACGCCATTGTGGACGAGGAGGAAGCAGAGAACCCCTTTGAGATGGAGCGTCCGTCCTATCCCGGCTCCGTGCCGGATCCGGCGGATTATGCGGGCGGCGAGAATGACCCGCAGTATATCGCTGATCTGGCAGCCTATTCTGAGAAGGATAAGGCCTATTCCGAGTATTATGTAGCGGATTATCAATGGGATGCTGCCAACAACAAGGCCGCATTTGCACGTTTGGCCGAGAAGATGCCTGAGATCGCTTCCCTTTTGGAGATTGCTGACCAGATGGTCGCGACAGTAGAGTTCTATCAGGAAGGCGGAGAGGAAACAGAGGCGATTGCGCAGGCTGAGGCTGTGCTTGCAGCTGTGGATACCCTGCCCATCTATGTGAAGCCCTTCATCACCGCCGGCACCTCGATTTATTGGGGGGCCTATCTGGTGGATAACGGCGACGGTACCTGGGATTATGAATATGAGACCCTGGGAAAATATTATACAACCTGCACCGATATCACAAACCTGAAACTGGTGTATGAGTTCGTCGCAGTGCTTGACACCATTGAGACGCCCTATACCCGTGCGGATATTGAAAAGGCGAAGGAGGCTTACAACCAGCTTTCCTCCAGCCTGCGCAAGCTCATCCCCGCGGATGCACAGGCCAAATATGAGGCGATCATGGCCAGCATCGGCCCCGATGAGCCGAGCATGGAAATCCCGGATATCAGCGGCCTGAGTTCCACGTCCGTGAAGTATCCCACCCTGCTGAGCAAGTGGAGCGTCAAAAACTCTACGGCAAAGCTGGAGGAGATCCTCCTTTCCCTTGTGGATCTCCCGCAGCTGGTTCAGGGCCTGTATACCAACGCAACAGTTGCAACTGTGATCCAGTTCCTGTATCCGACGCTGGGCGGCCTGAGCAGCCTGATTGCGGCAACGCCGGCTGATCTGGTTGGCGATCTGACAGAGGATAAGTTTGCCGGCGCCCGTGAAGCGATTGAAGCTGCGATGGCGACCGTGGGCGAAAATGGCGAGCCGGTTGGCGATACGCTGGAGGCCTGGCAGTATGTCGTGTTCGATAACGGCGACATGGGCTTCCAGGATGGCGACCGCGAGGGTTTCCTGGATGCGGTGTCCGCCCTGTTCCGCCCGCTTTCCATCCTGACGATGGCAATTGATCTGGAGAACGATATTAACACCACGAGCGGCACGTATACCTACGGTGCGTATGAGGATCTGGTGCCCGTATTCGAGACGCTTGGGTTGCGTGGCGTTTTGTCCTCCCATGAGTATACGCTGTATGTCAACGCAGCCCCGTCAAACGCGCAGATGGATGCCCGTATCCGCCCGATTCTGGTCCCGATTTTCAACCTGCTGGATGACCTTGCAGCCGACCCGATGAGCACCATTCTCAACCTGCTGCCGCGGCTTGGCATGCTTCTCAAGGATGACATGCTGGATACGCAAATTCAAAAGCTGGCTGATAAGGTCGGCTTCATCACCCTGCCGGAGTTCAGCCTGAAAACGGGCGACCTCTTCGATATGATCGCCCCGATGCTCAGCAGCATTGAGCTGAAAGCCGCTGAGACGGACGCTGCCGGCAACGTGATTACGCCCGCCGTGACACTTTCTCTGAATTTGGATAAGGAGAATTTCATCCAGTTCATCAATGAGGTCGCAGGCTGCGGCACCTATATGGTCAGCGAGAGTATTTCCCGCGAGAATGCCTACCGTGTGGATATCAAGCCCGATACGACGGACGTTTATGTCACGCTCTTCCGTTATCTCTATACGGAGATCACCTCGGATGAGAACATGGCCTCCATTGTGGCGGTTATTGATGCAATGGATATGAACCCCTTCGTTTCGCTGATGATCAAGATGGTGCTTGCATTGGTGGATAGTGTCTCCGCGAATGGCGCGCTGCGCACCGTGACGTATGCGCTGCCGGTGGTGAACCTGGTAGTGAAGGTTGTGCAGTTCTTCTCCAAGCTGTTTGCCTAAGCGGGCTTGCGGCGAGGGCTGAAGCCTTGCTGTAGCTTGATTTTTTCGTTCCATGCGGTCCTCTGCGCCGCCTATTGGAGACTTTTCTCCATGCGGCGCAGAGGGCTTTGTTTTACAAATAAAATTGTAAAATGCGGCGGGATATGTTGCGTTTTTGCATGATATTCCCGTAAAAAAACAGATGATTGTTATGCTTTTTGCTGTTGCTTTTTGAGTCCAGAGTGTTATAATATAGACCGTCACAGGGCGGACTTCTGATGGATCGTCCTGTGAAACTTTCATTTTGTTTTGCCGGAAGGAGTGGCCGGTTTGGATAAGATGGTAGCTGCCATCATTGAGATGGATAAGCAGGCGCGCAAGCGCACCGAGGAGGCAGAAGAATACCGGCGCAGAGAGCAGGAGCAGCTGCGGTTTAAGGAGCAGGAGCTGCTTTCCGCACGGTTGGAGCAAGCGCGTGATGAGATTGAAGCGCTGGCCCGCGAGGAGGAGCTGCAGGCAGAGAAAAAGCTGGAGGAGGCGAAGGCGCGCCATCTTGCCGCCTCTGAACGGATGGAGAGCTTGTATCGTGAAAAGAGCGCCCAGTGGGTGCGGGAGCTTGTGCGCCGCACGCTGGAGGCCTGATGATATTGTAGTAGAGAAATGCAGTCCGCATGGCGGGCTGTATTTTCTTGGCTCAACGGATGGAGATGCTTTGAAAGTTGGGCGCCGGTTCCCTGCAAAAAAGCCGCTTCCTAATATAGGAGGCGGGGGAGTCCCGCCCATGAATCCAGTGGGGTTCGCACAACAACCGCGCCAGGCCCGTCGGGGATGGATTTGGCGGCGCGGGAAACGGGAGGGTCGCTATAATGCTCAAAACAGTGTCGTCGAATGCGATATTGGCGAAATCGCGTGCGATGTATGGCCGAAGGCTGACAGAGCGTAACTACACGGAGCTGCTCAATTGCCACAGCGTCAACGAAGTGGCCAACTATTTAAAAAACAGGACGGCCTATGCGGATATGTTTGAGGGCATGGCTGTGACAGATATCCACCGTGGGCAGCTTGAAACAATGCTGAAAAAACGGGTGTTTGATCAGTATGCCTCTCTGTGCCGGTATGAGATGTCAATCGGGCAGGATTTTTATCAATATTTTATTGTACGCAGCGATGTGGATCAGATCTTATCCTGCGCGCGTTTGCTCAGCACGGGGCACCCGGGAGATTATCTCTTTGCAATGCCCGCTTTTTTTAACCAACACACCAAGCTTGATTTGTTTGCTTTGGCGGCAGTTACCTCCTTTGATGGCCTGCTTGCGGCGCTTCAGGGCACGCCGTATTATGATCTGATGCAGCTCTTTGCCCGCCAAAAGCTTACCGATATTAATTTCCTGGATATGGAGGCGGTTCTTCACCGCTATCTGTACGAACGGTTGGAAGAGCTGCTGGAAAAGGGTTTCAAGGGCAAGGCGCGCAAGGAAGTGATGCGCGCGGTGGGCCTGCAGTTGGATATGGAGGCGCTTGTTGATATTTACCGGCTCAAGCGGATGGGCCACGCCTCGCCGGAGCAGATTCGCCGGTTTGTGGTGCTTGGGCCTGCCAGTGAGCTGCGAAAGCGCCAGATCGACATGCTGATTGAAGCGCCCAGTGCAGCTGAAATGCGCAGGCTTCTGGAGGCTACGCGATACGGTCGGGATTTTTCCGGGGCGTTTTCCTATATTGAGGACGCTGCGCAGAAGCTGCAATACAGGCGATGCCTGAAGGATCTGCGCTTTTCTACCAATCCGAGCGTTGTAATGCTCAGCTTCATGTTCCTTGCGGAAAATGAAGTGAATAATATCACGCATATCGTCGAGGGCATCCGTTATCAGGTCCCTTCAGAGGAAATCAGCCGGATGCTCATCGGCGTGGGAGATTAGGAGGGAAGGTAAAGGTTTGAAAATATCACTTTTCAAACGGGTGTGTTTCACCGCCGCCTCCGGGCGGAAAGGCGGGCCGGCGCGCTGCCGGAATGTCCGGCGCGCTCCGCTTCTGCGAAAGGAAGGGTCACAGATATGGCAATTGCGAATATGAAATTTGTCAAGGTGATCGGCTTGCTCAGCGAGTTGGATACATTCCTTGGCTCCTGTTGCGTGGATGGCACGTTCCAGCCGGAGCAGGCCATGCAGTATATGTCGGATTCCATGGGCTACTCCCAGCTGGTGGAGGAGAACCCGTACGCGCCCATGCTGCAAAAGATTGAGGAGCTGGCTTCATCCTCCGGCATTCACCTGCGTGAGGTGGAGCAGATCCCAAAGCCGGTTACCAATGAAGAGACGGAGGCTTTCCTCCGTCAGCTTGGCGAGCGCATGAGCGAGCTGTATGATGAGCGGAAGGTGCTCAGCGATCAGCTTACAACCTGCCAAAACGCCAACGCGCAGTTCCAGCATTTCACGGGGCTGGATATCAATCTGGACGATTTGTTTTCCTGTGAGTTTATCAAGGTGCGATTTGGCCACATGCCAAAGGAATCGACGGAAAAGCTCATCGCTTATGCGGATAATCCTTACATGGTGTTCCTTCGATGCTCAAGCGACGCCAAGGAGGACTGGGGCGTGTATTTCGCCCCGCGTGAGCAGATTGAAGAAGTGGATCGTAATTTCGCCAGCCTCTATTTTGAGCGGCTGCGGATTCCTGGCGCTGTTGGTACGCCGGAGCACATCATCGCAGAGATCCAAAAGAACATGGATATGCTGAAGGATCAAATTGCGGCGTTGGATGCAAAGATTGCTTCCTATTGGAACGAAGAGGCCGATCACTGCAACCTGATTTATACGCATCTGAAGTGGTTCAGCGGCCTGTTTAACCTGCGCCGGTATGCCGCGCGCCATGGGGATTCGTTCTTTTACGTCGGCTGGATTCCGGAGGATGCGGTTAAATCTTTTGAAAAGCACGCCAAAAAACTGCGGAAGATCACCTACGAGATTAACGATACCGATGAGGTGGGCAAGACGGTTCCGCCCGTCAAGCTGAAAAACCCGCGGATCTTCCGCCCGTTTGAATACTTGGTGGGGATGTTTGGTCTGCCCTCCGGCAAGGATATCGACGTGACCGCTTTTGTCGCGATCACCTACACGGTCATGTTCGGCATCATGTTCGGTGATTTTGGGCAGGGGATTGTGCTCGGCCTGGCAGGCCTTGCGATGTGGAAGCTTAAGGGGATGCAGATCGGCAAAATCCTGATTCCCTGCGGCGCCTCCGCCTGTGTGTTCGGCCTGGTATACGGCGAATGCTTCGGCTATGAGGATTGGTTCGATCCGCTTTATCACGCGGTTGGCCTTTCGGGAAAGCCGGTCGATATCATGGATTCAATCACAGGGTTGCTTCTGGTTTCCATCGGCATTGGCGTTGTGCTTCTGACGGTCACGATGCTGATTAATATTTATGGCTGCCTGCGGCATAAACGGTTTGGCGAGGCGTTATTCAGCCAGAGCGGTCTGACTGGGATCGTGCTGTATCTCTCCGGCGTGTGCTTCGTCTATAATTTCATGACGGAGAAAACCATCGTTCCCAATGGTGTGCTTGGCGCGCTCATCGGCGTATCCTGTGTAATCCTGTTTTTCAAGGAGATTCTCATTGGCCTGATCGATCATCATCCGGATTGGAAGCCGGAGAGTATCACTGATTATATCCTGGAAAATTTCTTTGAATTGTTTGAATACATCCTTTCTTTCTTTAGCAACACGATTTCTTTCTTACGAATCGGCGCGTTTGTTTTGGTGCATGCCGGCATGATGACCGCAGTGTTTGCCATCGCAGGGCTTACGAGCAGCACGGTTGTCAACCTGATTGTTGTCGTGCTGGGCAATCTCTTTGTCATGTGCCTGGAGGCGCTGTTCACCTCCATTCAGGTGATGAGGCTTGAGTTCTATGAGCTCTTCAGCCGTTGCTATGCCGGCGAGGGCCGCTCGTTTGAGCCGGTTCGCCTGCACCATGTGACGGAGTCCGTTCAATGACGCGGGGCGTCAGTTGCAGATAAATTGAAAAAATACTTGCATTATTGGAGGTTATGATGATGTCTACGTTTTTGTATGCTTTGCTTGCTATCGTGCCGATCGCAGTGTTGGGATTTTCCTTCTATTCTCTGTTTCATAAGCGGGCGCAGGGCGTGCCGATGAAAAAGGCGATGGTTTCCCATGTCGCCACGCTGCTTGTGTTGGTCGTACTGATGTCCGCACTGGCGCTCGGCGCTTCGGCTGCCGATGAGGCGCAGCAGCCTGCCCAACCTACGCAGACGGAGCAAACGGCGGAGGATGCCGGTGCAGAGGATTCCGGCAGTGCGCAGGGCCTGACGATGATCGCAGCCGGCCTTGCAGTAGGCCTGGCGGGCATTGGCGGCGGTATCGCGGTTGGTTCCGGCGCTCCTGCTGCCATTGCGGCGACGAGCGAGGATCCCAAGTCCTTTGCGAAATCCATGCTGTTCGTTGCCCTTGGCGAGGCCATTGCCATTTATGGCCTGGTTATCGCCCTGCTGATGCTGTTTAGCTAAGCGGGGTTGCTCACAGGCATGTTTTTAAAACGCTTTTTTGACAGGTGGTGAGCCGGTATGCGCTTTTATTTGATTAGCGATAATATGGATACCCTGACCGGTATGCGCCTTGCAGGGATCGAGGGTGAAGTCGTCCACGATCCGGAGGGCGTTGAAAAAGCGCTGGCCGCCGCCATGGCGGCAGAGGATATCGGCATCGTGCTGATTACGGAGCTGCTGGTCAAGCTGTGCCCGGAGCAGGTTTCAAAAATCAAGCAGGGGTGTGACCGCCCTCTGATTGTAGAGATCCCGGACCGGCACGGTTCTGGCCGCGCAAAGGATTCCATTACCCGATACGTGCGTGAAGCGATCGGCGTAAAGATTTGAGGTGAGGCACATGCTCGAGCAAGACGAGCGGATCGCCAAATTTTTAGATGCAATTGACAGAGATGCGCTGGAACGCCGCAGGCAGATCGAAGCGCAGGTGCAGCAGGCGAATGAGGAGGCGCTGGAGCGCGCCAGAGCTGACGCACAGGAGCAGGCCCAGCAGTTGATCAACCGGGAGCTGCAAAAACGGCGTGTGGCGCTCAACCAAAAGGTCGCAAAGGAAGAGGCGGACTTGCGCGCCGCCCTTGCCGGAAGGCGTACAGAGATTGCCCGCCAGGTATTTGAAGCCGCCGCGCAGGAATTGGTATCGTTTACGGATCGGCCAGAATATGAACACTTCCTTGCGGAAAGCGCTGTTCGCTGTGCTTCGCTTTTGCCGGAGCAGGCGGTGGTGCTCTATGTGCGCGAGGCGGATCTGACGCGTGCGGAGGCCTTACAGGCCGCGTTTGCAGGGCGTCCCTGCAAGGTGTGCGCGGATGCTTCCATTCGTATCGGAGGGCTGAAAGCTTGCTGTGAAGCTGGCGGCCTGCTGGCGGACGATACGCTGGACGGCAGGCTCCAGCAGCAGCGCGCCTGGTTTTTAGAGCAGGCAGAATTAACGCTTGAACAATAAAATGCGCCGGAGGTGAACAGAAGTGTCCGATTCCAACAAAAATACGATTTATGGCATCAACGGCCCTGTTGTGACTGTTCGCGGCGCAACGACACTCCGCATGATGGAAATGGTTTATGTCGGCAATGCACGTCTTGTTGGCGAAGTCATCGGTCTGGATGCAGAGAAAACAACCATTCAGGTTTATGAAGAAACTACAGGCCTGAAGCCTGGGGAGCCCGTCATTTCCACCGGCGCGCCTATGAGCGTCACCCTCGGCCCCGGCATTATCCGGAGCATTTTTGACGGCATTGAGCGCCCTTTGAATACGCTTGAGGAGCAGTCCGGCGCATTCATTGGGCGGGGTTCCAGCGTATCGCCGCTTGACCCGGAGCGGGAGTAGGAGGTCACCATGCTCGTCAAGCCCGGCGATCAGTTGACGGGCGGCGCGATTTATGCGGAGTGCCCGGAAACCCCGCTGATTACCCATAAACTGATGGTGCCGCCTGCGCTTTCGGGCGAGGTGGTTTCCGTGAAGCCGGATGGGAAATACCGCCTGGAGGATGAAATCGTCGTGCTGCGGGATGCAAACGGCGTGGAGCACAGCTTGACGCTTTGCCAGCGCTGGCCCATTCGCACGCCGCGCCCGGTCAGGAACCGCCTGCCTGCGCAGCGCCCCCTGATTACTGGCCAGCGCGTGATTGACACGCTCTTCCCCATTGCCAAAGGGGGAGCCGCGGCGATCCCTGGCGGCTTCGGCACTGGGAAGACCATGACGCAGCATCAGCTTGCAAAGTGGTGCGATGCGGATATCATCATCTATGTTGGCTGTGGGGAACGCGGCAATGGAATGACGCAGGCGCTGACCGAATTCAGCGAGCTGGTCGATCCCAAATCCGGCCGCCCGCTGACGGATCGCACCGTGCTCATCGCCAACACCTCCAATATGCCCGTGGCGGCACGTGAAGCCTCTATTTACACTGGCATCACCCTCGCGGAGTATTACCGGGATATGGGCTATCACACCGCCCTGATGGCGGATTCCACCTCCCGCTGGGCAGAGGCGCTGCGTGAAATTTCCGGCCGGTTGGAGGAGATGCCGGCGGATGAAGGATTCCCGGCATACCTGCCGTCCCGCCTGTCGGAGTTTTATGAGCGCACCGGCTATATGGAGACGCTCTGCGGCCAGGAGGGCTCCATCACTGTGATCGGCGCCGTATCCCCGCAGGGATCGGATTTCTCCGAGCCTGTCACCCAAAATACCAAACGCTTTACCCGCTGCTTCTGGGCGTTGGATAAAAGCCTTGCCTATGCGCGCCATTATCCCGCAATCAACTGGAACGACAGCTACAGCGAGTATATCAACGATCTCTCGCCCTGGTACGAGGAGCATGTCGGCGGGGATTTCATGGCCTTCCGTGAGGAACTTTGCAGCATCCTGCTGGAGGAAAACCGGCTCATGGAGATTGTAAAGCTCATCGGGGCGGATGTGCTGCCTGACGATCAGAAGCTGATTATTGAAATTGCCAGAGTCATCCGCGTTGGCTTTTTGCAGCAGAACGCTTTCCATGCGGAGGATACCTACGTTCCGCTGGAGAAGCAGCTTAGGATGATGGAGGTTATTTTGCATCTCTATCATAAATGCCAGGAGATTGTGGCGCGGCAAGTGCCGATTTCCAAAATTTTGCAAACAGGTCTGTTTGATAAGCTTGTCAAGATGAAATATGATATCCCCAACGATAAGCTTGAGATGTTTGACAGCTATAAGTCAGAAATGGATCAGATGTTAAGCAAAATCTGATCCGTTTGCGCCTGACGGCCCGGCGCGCAGCCTGCGGCCGGCTTTTGTCCCCCGGTGCTGTGGCGCTGTGATGGGGGGCGAATCGCCTTTAGCTGAAGGGCTTTTTTGAAATCAACCGCGCATGGTCCGGGCCTCCGGCAGCTGCGGAAAGGTGGTCTTTCTGATATGATACTGGAACACATTGGGTTAAAGGAAATCAACGGTTCCCTGGTTGTGCTCGACGGCGTGGATAACGCGAGCAACGAGGAGATGGTGGAGCTGCATCTAGATGACGGCAGCGTCCGCGCGGGCAGAATCGTGAAGATTGACGGCAAGCGTGTGGTGATCCAGGTTTTTGAGGGTACGCGCGGCGTGTCCATGGTCAACACCCGCACGCGGCTTTCCGGGCGCCCGATGGAGCTGCCGCTGTCCCCGGAAATTCTGGGCCGCGTGTTTGACGGCCTTGGCCGCCCGATTGACGGCCTTGGTGAGGTTTATCCCACTTGCCGGCGGGATGTCAACGGCGCGCCGATCAATCCGGTCTCCCGTGTTTATCCCAGGGATTATATCAACACAGGCATTTCCTCGATTGATGCGCTGGCTACGCTGATTCGCGGCCAGAAGCTCCCGATTTTTTCCGGCTCCGGCATGAAGCACAATGAGTTGGCGGTTCAGATCGTGCAGCAGGCCTCCATCAAGGATAATTCCGAGTTTGCCATCGTTTTTGCCGCGATGGGCGTTAAAAACGATGTCGCGGAGTATTTCCGCCGTTCCTTTGAAAGCGCCAACGTCATGAGCCGCGTGGTTATGTTCCTGAATCTTTCCAATGACCCGATCATTGAGCGTATTTTAACGCCCCGCTGCGCACTGACTGCGGCGGAATATCTTGCCTTTGATCTTGGCATGCATATCCTGGTGATTCTCACGGATATGACCTCCTATGCAGAGGCGCTGCGGGAATTCAGCTCCTCCAAGGGTGAAATTCCGGGCAGGAAGGGCTTCCCTGGTTACCTGTATTCCGACTTGGCGTCGCTATACGAGCGCGCGGGTATCGTCAAGGGGAAGAGCGGCTCTGTGACACAGATCCCCATCCTCACCATGCCCAACGATGATATCACCCACCCGATCCCGGATCTGACGGGTTATATCACAGAGGGGCAGATCGTGTTGGACCGCGAGCTCGATACCCGTGGCGTTTATCCGCCGGTAAGCGTGCTGCCATCGCTTTCCCGTTTGATGAAGGATGGTATCGGCGCCGGCTATACCCGTGAGGATCACAGTATGCTTTCCAACCAGCTCTTCGCCTCCTATGCGAAGGTGCAGGATGCCAAGGCGCTCGCATCTGTTATCGGTGAGGATGAGCTCTCTGCGGCGGATAAGCAGCTGATGGAGTTTGGCCGTGTTTTCGAGCAGAAATTTATCAATCAGGGCTATCTGGAGAACCGCACCATTGAACAGACGCTTGACTTGGGCTGGGAGCTTCTCTCCATGCTGCCGCGTGAGCAATTGGATCGTGTGGATGAAGAAATGCTGAATAAGCATTATCGTGGATAGGCTGCGGCTGATATCTGATAGGGGAGGTGACCGTTCATGGCCGGCCAAGTGTTTCCAACCAAGAGCAATTTGATCAGCACCCGCAAATCTCTGGATCTTGCCAAGCTCGGTTACGACCTGCTGGACCGTAAGCGCAACATTCTGGTGCGCGAGATGATGCTGATGATTGACAAGGCAAACGCCGTGCAGAGCCGCATTGACAGCACTTATACAAAGGCATATGCCGCTTTGCAGCGGGCGCATGTGACGCTGGGCCTCTGCTCCTCCTTTGCACAGGCCGTTCCGGTGGATCACAGCCTGACGATTGATTTCCGCAGCGTAATGGGGGTGGAGCTGCCCACTGTTTCGATTGGTGAGACAACGGAGGATATTTATTATGGCCTTCATTCCACCAATTCCATGCTGGATGACGCCTATCGCTGTTTTGACGAGGTCAAGCACCTCACAGCGGAGCTTGCGGAGATTGAAAACAGCGTCTATCGTCTTGCACAGGCCATCAAAAAAACGCAGAAGCGTGCCAATGCCCTGCATAATATTATGATCCCGCAGTTTGAAGCAACGATTAAGTTTATCACCGAAGCGCTGGAGGAGAAGGAGCGCGAG
>USBP01000016.1 GCA_900552985.1 uncultured Oscillospiraceae bacterium | reverse complement strand
GCCTGTGCCGGTAAAGATTATGATTGAGAAAAACGGAAAAGAGACGGTGAATTAACCTCTACATCCGTGTACAGAGGGGTGCATTGGCTTTTCGCAGTGTGACCGCACGCTGACGGCAATGCCCTTTGGATACGAATGCTTGCAGAAAAGGAGAAGGAACGATGCCTGCAAAAAAATATCATGTGGCAATTGCCTTATTGCTGGCGCTTGCTTGCGCAATGGCTTCGATTTTTTCCGGTTGTGGAACGCAGACCGCGCAGGAGGAGAGCCAGACCTCTGCGCCCGTTTCTGAGGAGGAGACGCTTGCCGGCTATCACCGCATTACAGCGCAGCAGGCGAAAGCGCGCATGGAGAGTGGGGAGCCATATGTTCTGCTGGATGTGCGCAGCCAGGTGGAGCATAATCTCGAGCATATCGAGGGAGATCTTCTCATTCCGCACCGGGAGATAGAAGAAAAAGCCCCACAGCTGCTGCCTGATAAACATCAGACGATTCTGGTCTATTGTGCGAGCGGCGTGCGCAGCAAAACAGCGGTGGAGACGCTGCTGCGTTTGGGCTACACGGATGTGTATGATTTTGGCGCAATTACAGATTGGCCCTACGGTGTGGTGACAGAAAAATAGAGAGGGGCATGTGCTGAAGCCCTCCCTATGGTTTTGTTGTTTAGTTGCCAGGCGGCGGAGCTACAGCCGCCCGTCGATCTTTGCGGCCCGCAAAAGAATTTCAATCAACAGCGCGGGGATGAGTGCGGCGGCAAGCGTATCCTTGCCGCAGGTAAATAAATCGTTGCTCAAAATGGTCAGCGTATAATAGTCGCCCAGCCGCCCGGCGCAGAGATAGGCTGCGGCTGACGCGGCAAACAGCAGAAGAACCAGAATGCCGCCATATTTCAGCAGCAGCTTTGGCAGCCGGTGCATGGTATGTATAGCGTCATGCAGCTCAGTCAATGCTTTTTGAATTTGGCGCATGTGTTTCCCCCCAAAGGAATCTGTTTTCATACGAACGGTAATACTATTATACTGACGAAAGCTTTATTTTCGCAATCAACAAATATTGGAATACTGCCCCGCTTGAAAGGATGATGAGCTTGCTTGAAATCGGCGCGTCGACCGCCTGCTTTTATCCGCTGGAGACCGAAAAGGCCCTTGCACGGTTGGGTAAGCTCGGTTTTTCTGTGGCGGAGGTTTTTTTCAACGCCTATTCTGAGATGCACGGCCCCTTGCTGGAGAAGATCTGCCAGGAGCGTCGGACGTATGGAATGCGGGTGGTGTCCGTGCACCCCTTTACCTCCGGGACGGAGCCCTACTTTCTCTTCGGTGCATATGAGCGGCGGTACCTTGATACGCTGGAATACTATAAGCGCTATTTCGACGCTGCCAATGCGCTGGGGGCGAAGGTGCTGGTGATACACGGGGCAAAAAAGGGGGCGTCCGTCCCAGAGGAGACATACTTTGAGCGGTTTCACAAGCTGGCGTGCCTTGGGAAGGAGCAGGGCGTTTTTGTTGCGCAGGAGAACGTGGTAGATTTCGCATCAGAGTCAGCTGATTTTCTGGCGAGAATGCGTAGTGCGCTCGGCTCGGATTTCCATATGGCGCTCGATATCAAGCAAGCGGTGCTCTCTGGGCTGGATCCCCTTGCGCTTGCACGCCAGTTTGCCGGGGAGATCATCCATATTCATGCCAGCGACCATCGGCCTGGCCAGGCTTGTCTGCCGCCTGGGGAAGGCGGGTTTGATTTTGCCGCCCTGTGGGAACTCTTGCGGCAGAAGGGTTATCATGGCGATGCGGTCATTGAGCTGTATGCGCATAATTTTGAAAGCGATGCGCAGCTTCAGCGGTCAGGGGCCTTCTTGAAGGCGCTCTGAATTGCTCAAAGCCGCCGGTATCCGAAAGAGGGGTCCGCGCTGCCCGGCGGCTCGAGAGGGCAAAAAGCGGTGCGTTCGGGCATGTCCACGGCGATGAAAACCGTTGGCGCTCTCTGTGAATGCATGCAACCCGTTCCGCATGGCGGTGATGGCGCTCTTCGGGCAGCCTTGTTATCTACTGTTTGCACAATGTTTACGTTTAGGGCTTGCGAAGTTTTGAATGCCTATGGTACAATAGACAACAAATAAATGTGAAATGTAGCGAAAGAAAAGCGAACGCTGTTTTTATTACTGACTACAAGGATCGGGAAGTGATCGGTTTGAGATGTCCGTTTTGCGGTTGTGAGGAGAGCAAGGTTATCGATTCCCGCCCGACGGATGAAGGGGAGCGGATTCGCCGCCGCCGGGAGTGTGTGCGCTGTGCGAAGCGGTTTACCACCTACGAGGTGATTGAAACCGTGCCGGTGGTCGTTGTGAAAAAGGATAAATCGCGCGAGGTGTTTGACCGGGATAAGCTGTATAACGGTATGCTGCGCGCATGTGAAAAACGGCCGGTCAGCGCGGCCGCTCTGTCTGCTGCGGTGGATGATATTGAAGCTTCCCTCCAGAATTCACTGGATCGTGAGGTGACATCCACACGCATTGGCGAGCTTGCGATGGAAAAGCTCCGGGAGATCGACGAGGTGGCCTATGTCCGCTTTGCCTCTGTGTACCGTCAGTTTAAGGATATCGATACCTTCCGGGAGGAATTAATGAAGCTGAAGCAGGAGAAAAAGGCAGAGCACTGATTGCCAAACAAGCGATTCATAATGTAAAAAGCACGATTCCAAACGCTGCCATGCAGTTTGGGATCGTGCTTTTTGATGCCTGAGCCGTGAGAAAGCCTGAGCGGGAAGGCGGCTCAATGCTCCCTTAACCGCTTTACGCTGCTGCGAAGGATGAGCTCCGGCTCCAAGCAAACGGTGCGGGGTGGGGCGCTTTTGTTCTTGATCCTTCCTGTGAGAAGGCGGCAGGCCTCTTCCCCGAGCCGCTGAGCATCCTGCGCAACCGACGTTAACTCCACACCCAGCGCAAACGGAGAGAGGGAGTTGTCATAGCTGACGAGAGAGAAGTCCTCCGGTACCCGCAGCCCCTGGCTGTACAAATATTTTAGAAAACCCAGCGCCATCATATCGTTGGAGACAAAGGCTGCGGTAGCATCGGTTTTTAACAGGGCCTTTGCCGCACGGTAACCGCTGTCAAACCGATAATCGCCTTCAGCCACCAGGGCAGGGTCAAAAGGCAGGCCGTCCTCCTCCAGTGCGGCGCGGTAACCTGCCAGCCGTGCGCGGCCGTTGTTGGCGCTTGTGTTGGCCACATAGGCGATGCGCGTGTGGCCGTTTTCCAGCAGATGCTTGGTGGCGATTCGCGCGCCCTGCTCATTATCAAACAGCACCTTGTCGCACACCAGGTTGTCATACACCCGATCAACCTGAATGTAGGGGAAGGGCAGCCGGCTGAGCGCTTCCAGCAGGCGGGTATTCTCCTGATAGGATTCGTTGCTGACAATGAGAAACAGGCCGTCTACCCCGTGGGAAGTAATCTCGCGCAGCAGCGCGTAATCTGAGGAGAATTGGTCGTTGGAGCTGGCAATGAGCAGCAGGTAACCGTCTCGCTGGCAACAATCCTCAATCCGCTTGGCTAGGGAGGAAAAGAAGGGATTTTCAATATCGGGCAGGATGAGAGCGAGCGTCCGCGTTTTTTTTGTGACAAGGCTGCGGGCTGCCTGATTGGGCGCATAGTTGAGCCGCCGCGCAGTCTCCCGAATAAGCTCTTTTTTATCCTGCGTGATGCGGCAGGGGCGATTATTGAGCACCAGCGATACGGCGCTGACGGATACACCGGCCTCTCTGGCGATATCCTTAATGGTTGCACTCATAAAATCAACGATCCTTTTCCATTGGCAATTTTGGCACGCTTTTCTTTATTCTACTGGATGATGGATTGATTTTCAATAGGAAATTTGGCCACTGAGTTTTCAAAGCCTGCTACGGAAAGAATGCGCCGCAGAGAGAGCGGCGCTGAAACGTTCCGTATGGTTGGTTTCATGGCCGCCGCCTCTGCGGCGTAGTTTTTATGCTCCGTGTGAAAGCCCGGCTGGTTAGATAGCCGGCGTTAGGACATGGGCAGGAAAACGATCATCGAGAGCACAAACATGAATACGACGCCTGCAATCATGGGGAAGGAGGTGCGCTTGACGACCTCGATAGGGCTCCTCTTTACAGAGCCGGCGACGATCATCGTCACAGCGGCTACCGGAGAAACGGCGCGCAGCAGGTTGCCCGCTAGGCCCATGGGGACGCTGACCGCCAGCACGCTGATGCCGGCCGCTGCCGCCAGCGGAACCATCAGCGGAACCATCGCAAAGAACAGCGCAGTGCCGCTGCCGCTGAGGATGACGATCAATGCCGTCAGACCGACCAGGATGAGCGGGAGGACAAAGCCAAGATTGCCGCCCGAGATGCCGAGCATGGCGTTCTGGAGGGCGTCGATCAGACCGATGGATTTCAACCCTGTGACGAATACGGAGGCTGCAACCAGCAGGGCTACGATTGGCATGGCGCCGCCCATGCCTTTGAAGAAGGTCTCGGTGCCATCCAGCGCTGCCTTGGCCTTCCGGTGGCGGATGATCTCACAGACCAGCGCAATGACAAAGGAGAAGAGCGTGGCCACCTCAACGCTGATGTTCACATCCAGCTCCGTTGCGCTTTGCAGAATGAACACAATGATCAACAGAAGAATGGGCAGCAGGGGGAGGATGGCGTAAACGGTTTTAAAGAGCTTTCCGCCTTCAATGGCTTTGACATCCTTGACATCGGCCAATGCGGAGGCCTCTCCGGCGCCCTGTTTTTTATCCATATGCTTCTGCCAGAAATAATGGGCAATTGCCATAACCAGCAGGGTGGGGATGGATACGATTGCATGATAACGGAACACATAATCGGTGGCCGTCAGGCCGGCAAATTCAGCGGTCTTGGCCAGTTCTTCAGCGATAGCTACGTTATCGGAGCCCAGAGGGGTGGGCATTACGGTCGCGGTGGTTGCGATGATACCGGCGGCGGTCAGCGTGCTCATACCGGCCTTGACCATGACCGGATACAGTGTTGCAAGCAGGATGATCGCTAGGTTGGACGCACTGGGTATGACCAGAGAGAGCAGGTTTCCAAGCAGAAAAACAACCGGCACGAGGAAATAGACGGATTTGATTTTGCCGATTGGTTTGGTCAGAACGCTAACGGTGACCTCATTGGCTCCGATAGCGCTCATATAGGCGGAGTAACCGCCCAGAATAAGGATAATGAAGCCGGCGGCGCTTAAAGTATCCTTAAACTGGTCGGCGATTGCCTTGAGCGGATCCAGCCAGACGGCGCCTGTGCTTTCAAAATCCGTTATGGCGATGCCGTTACCCATGGCAATGCCGATAAACATCAGCACCACACCCATAAGCAACAGGGTGATCTTGATGTCCATCTTTTTGATGAGCATGATGATGACGATGGCAACCGAAATCAGGGCGGCGCCATACATGATGACAGCGGACATGAATATACCTCCTTCTGAAAACTTGAGTGTTAAATGCAGCGGGCGATGCTCTCCAGGAACCACTTGCGGAACAGCTCCTGATCGATATCCATGCAGACCTTGGCATTGTTGGGCTTGCCAAGATAGCCCTTGAGATCCACCAGCGTACATCCGGCCGTCATGGAGCCGGATAGCTCTACATCCACGCAGGTTTCCACCATTTCATAAAGCTCCGGCTTGAGCAGATATGCAATGGCACAGCTATCATACATTTTTAGGCCGGTTTTCATGCTGCCGCCGCGGTATTTCTGGAACAGGCAGTATGCCATGCGGCCCACCTCGCCCAGCTGTGGGAGCTTGGCGCTGTCTTCCGGGAGGACGAGCGCCTTCCAGCCCACATCCAACCCCGCCATCACAAGCGGCAGCCCGCAGTCAAACACAATCTTAGCAGCCTCTGGATCAGTTGCTACATTGAATTCAGACATAACCCCTTTGTTTCCTCTGCTGGCGGAGCCACCCATTAGAACGATCTCTCGAATGTTCTCCTTAACCTCAGGGTAGGTTTTTAAGAGCAGGGCAATGTTCGTTAGCGGGGCGATCGGCACCAGTGTGACCGGCTCCTCGCTCTCCAGAATGACGCGGCGCATGGCGTCTACGGCGTTTTCTTTGAGCAACAGGTGATCATCCGGTTCCTCAAAATCAAAGCCCTCCATGCCGCTCTGACCGTGGACGTTGCTGGCGTCGGTGAACGGCCGGATCAAAGGCGCATCGGCGCCCTTGGCGACTGGTACCTCCTTGCGGAAAAATTTCAGGATCCGCAGAGCGTTGTAGGTGACCTTATCCAGCGAGACATTGCCGGCCACCGTGGTGAGGAGCTTTACGTCCAGCTCCTCGCTGAAGAGGGCGATGGCAATGGCGACGGCGTCGTCAATGCCGGGGTCTGTGTCGATAATAATTGGGCGTTTGTTCATTTATGATTCCTCCTTAAAATAAGCTTCCACTTCATTCAGATAGGGGATCGACTGCTGAGCGCCGGGCCTTGTAATGGTCAGGGATGCAACCTTTGTGGCAAAACGCATGCACTGTTCCATCGCTTCGCCCTGCACAAGAGCGCATGCCAGCGCGCCAATATAGGAGTCCCCGGCCCCGGTGGTGTCTACATTCGGTACGGAATAGCTGCCCACCTGGATGATTTTCTCTCCCATGCGGCAAACGCTGCCCATTTCGCCCAGAGTAATGATCGCGCCGCCAACGCCAAGCGCTTTAAAACGGGCCAGCGCATTCTGGCAGCTGTCCGTATCGCTGGGATACAGGCCGGTCAGAAACTCACATTCCGTCTGGTTGACCACAATCAGATCGATGCTGGAATACGCTTCCGCCGGGATCGGTTTTGCAGGAGCCGGATTGAACAGGGTGAACAGGCCCCTGCTCTTGGCGGCGGCAAGGGCGCCGATGACGGCGCGCCCGTCGCACTCGTATTGGGTTACGAACAGATCGCCCGGTTCCGCCAGACGGTCGAGGATATCCACAACATCCTTTGCGCGCATCTCATGGTTGGCGCCGGCATTGAGGATGATCCGGTTATCTCCCGCGCAGCGGGTGATGCCACTCCGGTGCTGTTGCAGTCGCTGTGATCCACATGGGTGCAGTTGACGCCGGCGCTTTCCAACGCCAGGCACAGCTGATCTCCAAACAGATCCCGACCGACGCGCGCGATCATCCAGGTAGGGGCGCCGAGCTTTGCAGCAGAGACTGCCTGATTGCCGCCCTTTCCGCCCGGATTCGTCAAAAAGTTGCGCCCCTCTACGGTTTGCCCTGCCTGTGGCATGGCGTCGCACTCAATGGTGAGATCCATGTTTAAACTGCCGAATACAATCACTTTTCCCATAGCTTACCTCGTTTCTCCGCAGACTTTTCGATCCTGTCAAGCTGGCGCGCGCCACTGCGGTGAGCGTGCCAGGGGGAGTCAAAGCACTGTAGCATCAGTGTACAAGGGTACGCATCGGTTTTCAGCGCTGTGGCCACGCCCCTGGCTGCGTTATCCTCCTTGCCTTCCGGCAAGGAAGGCTGTGTCGTCTGCCTTGCCAGGCATCCTGGCCACAGGCTGAAAACTCCGAAGGACCGCTTAAGGCCGCTTCAGGCGAGGGGATCGCAAGGCCGCAGGGCACGGCCGGGCTCGCCGCCCTGCCGCGCCCGAGAACGCAGCGAGCACCCGTCTGAGCCCGCCTTAGCTTGTACACTGATGCTAGAAAAAGCTGAAAATCGGGCGGCGCAGGATGCATTGCACCGCCTGCTTTATTTCTGAATTTGATGAGGCAGAAGAGGCTATTCCATTTTTAGAGTAGAAGGGGCTTTGCAGGATGAATCCGATTATTTTCGATTCGCATGCGCATTATGACGATAAGGCGTTTGACGGCGATCGCGAGGCAGTGCTCGCCGCCCTGCCGGAGGACGGGGTCTGCGGCGTGATTAACTGCGGCGTGGATATCCGCTCGTCGAAGCGGGCGATTGTGCTGGCTGCGCGCTACCCTTACATCTGGGCGGCGGTAGGCATTCACGGGCAGGAGGCAGGCAGGGCAAAACCGGATGATCTTAACCGTCTCCTGCCGCTTTTGGAAGAGCCGCGCGCCGTTGCGCTCGGGGAGATCGGCCTAGATTACCACTATGACGACGGCGCGCCGCGTAAGGTGCAGAGGGAGTTGCTGGAGCGGCAGCTCCAGATCGCCGTGGAGCGCGATATTCCCGTTATCCTGCACGACCGTGAGGCGCATGAGGATATGTGGAAGCTGTTGCAGAAATATCGGCCGCGCGGCTTGATTCCACTGCTTTTCCGGCAGCGTGGAGATGGCGCGGGATCTCGTGGGGCTAGGTATGTATATCGGCCTTGGCGGCGCGGTGACCTTCAAAAACGCGCGCCGTCCTGTGGAGGTGGCGGCCTGGGTGCCGGAGGACAGGCTGCTCATCGAGACAGACGCCCCTTATATGACGCCCGTGCCGTTTCGCGGCAAACGCAACACCTCCGCTCTGATCCCCTATACGGCGGAAAAAATTGCGCAGGTGCGCGGGATCACGCCGGAGCAGGTGCTGCGCCGGACCAGAGAAAACGCCCTGCGGCTGTTTGGCTTGCCGGATTTGGCTTGATGGGCGGTGGAAAACCCGTGTATGGCCCGCGATTGACAAACGGATGCCGGGGTGATACGATAAGCTTGCGATTAGCTTATGCTAACCACAATGTAACGCCCTTTGGCAGATGGGAGAAATTTTGTGATGGAAGGCAACTGGTCTACGAGCATCATCTGTATTGCATTGGCTGTAATTGCGGTCGTTTCTGTGCGCGGCTATGTGAAGCGGCTGAAAAGCGGCTGCTGTGGCGGGGGGGGGGATGAGGTTCGGCGCGTCCGCCCTGTGGATCGGGACGCGGCCCACTATCCTTACGTCTGTAAAATCACCGTCGATGGGATGACCTGTAAAAATTGTGCCCTGCGGATTGAAAACGCATTTCACGGGCAGGAGGGCTTCTATGCCAAAGTGGAACTCCGGAAGCATGCCGTTCTGGTGCGGATGAAAGAGCCGGCCTCGGATGAAACGCTCAGGGAAATCGTCCGGCAGGCGGGTTACCTGGCAGCCCGTGTGGAGTGGGTGGATAGGACGGCGCAGGATAGCAATTGACTGTTTTGCGCCAACCGCCTCAATTCCGGCTTTTGGCGGGCTTGAAATGAGAAAGGCGAAGCTGGGCGGTGCGGCAGATTCGGCAGGCCGGGCAGATGGGCTGCATGCATGTGCCAACACCGTCCAGGCCTGTTTTGTGATATTGATGTGCAGAACGGCCTATCGCTCGCCCCGGCTCATATGCAGTTCCCGGCTTTTTCTGGAAGATGGAATTCTGCAATCTGTTCCAACTTTCCTGTTTTTCTCTTTACACGGCGCGCCGAATGCAGTAAAATAACCATAATAAGATCCTTCAAAAATGAATATCGGAGGTTTTACGATGCAGCCAGTATATAAGCGTATCCTCTTAAAGCTCAGCGGAGAGGTGCTCGCAGGCCCGCAGGGCCACGGCATTGACTTTGATACGGTGCAGAAAATTTGCGCTGCCGTGAAGGAATGCTCTGATATGGGCGTTGAAATCGGCCTGGTGGTGGGCGGCGGCAATTTCTGGCGTGGGCGCTCCAGCGGCGATATGGATCGCACGCGTGCAGATCACATGGGCATGCTTGCCACGGTGATGAATTCCCTCGCGCTGGCGGATGCGCTGGAGCAGTTGGAGGTGCCCGTCCGGGTGCAGACGGCAATCGCCATGCAGCAGATTGCCGAGCCCTATATCCGCAATCGTGCAATTCGCCATCTGGAAAAGGGCCGTGTTGTCATTTTTGGCTGCGGCACGGGTAACCCGTTTTTCACAACAGATACGGCGGCCGCCCTGCGCGCTGCGGAGATCGATGCGGATATTATTTTCAAGGCGACGAATGTGGACGGCGTTTATGACCGCGATCCAAACAAATTTGATGACGCGGTGAAATTTGATACGCTTTCCCACTTTGACATTCTGCAAAAGGGCCTCAATGTGATGGACAGCACGGCGGCCTCTCTTTGTAAGGATAACAACATCCCCATTCTGGTATTTAATCTTGACAATCCCCACAATATCGTAGATGCGGTGCTGGGGAAAAATATCGGTACAATCGTGAAGGAGGACTAACCCCATGGAGATGCAGCAGGTATACGATAATGCGAACGAGCGCATGCAAAAGACAATTCGCGCCCTAAACAGCGAATACGATTCCATCCGTGCGGGCCGCGCAAACGCTTCCGTACTCGACAAGATCCATGTGGATTATTATGGCGTGCCGACGCCGATCAACCAGATGGCGGCGGTCTCTGTGGCGGAGGCGCGAATCCTCACCATTCAGCCGTGGGATGTCTCCACCCTGCATCCGATTGAAAAAGCAATTCAGACCTCTGACCTTGGCATCAATCCGCAGAATGACGGCCGTGTGCTGCGCCTTGTTTTCCCCCCCTTGACGGAGGATCGCCGCAAGGAATTGGTGAAAACCGTGAGCAAGACGGCGGAAGAGGCCAAGGTTGCCATCCGCTCGATCCGCCGCGACTGCATTGAAAAGCTCAAGGCGATGAAGAAGAGCTCGGAAATCACAGAGGATGATTTGAAGGACGGCGAAAACGAGCTTCAAAAAATTACGGATAAATTTACAAAGGAAATCGACGCGATCTCCGCGAAAAAAGAGAAGGAGATCATGGAGATCTAATCAGAGAAAGAAAGCCGCGGCGTTGTGGTGGTTTTGTCATTCTGAGGGTGTGGCGGGCATTGTTCCGCCCTCCCGCAGGATGGCATTTTCGTAAACACTGGCGAAGGGCTGCTGCGGAAGGTGCGGCGCCCATTATGCGCTCTGGGTTCCTCACTTGGAGTAGTTGGTCAGGGTTTCCTTTATGATTTTTTTGCACTGAAAAATTGCCTGTAAAATGCTTGAAGATGGGAAGGCGGTGCAGGGTATGCCTGCGATAGAGCGTCAGAATCTCCCGCAGCATGTGGGGATTATCATGGATGGAAACGGCCGGTGGGCAAAGCAGCGCGGTATGCAGCGCTCAGAAGGGCATAAGGAGGGGGCGCGCGTCTTTCGCCGCATCTGTGAATATGCCAATGACATTGGTATCCGATATATTACGTTTTACGCCTTTTCCACGGAAAACTGGGCGCGCCCGCCGCAGGAGGTCTCCGCAATCATGGATCTGCTGCGCGAATATCTCTTTGAGGCTGAGGATCGCAAAAAAGAGAATGCGCAGCGCGGGATGCGCATCCGTTTTATCGGCAGTCAGGAGGGGCTGCCGCAGGATATTGTTGCACTGATGCAACAGGCGCAGGCAGAAAGCCTGGAGGCGACGAGAACGGTCGTCAACATCGCTGTGAATTACGGCGGGCGGCAGGAGCTTTTGCACAGCGTGCGGGAGCTGGCGCGTCAGGTTCAGCAGGGTGCGAAAACGCCGGAAGAGCTCACGCTTGCAGATATCGAGGCCGGGCTTTATACCGCCGGGCAGCCTGATCCGGATCTGATTATCCGCCCGAGTGGAGAATACAGGCTCTCGAACTTTTTGATCTGGCAGGCGGCTTATGCGGAGTTCTGGTATTCCGACGTGCTGTGGCCGGATTTCACAGAAGCAGATTTTGACCGGGCGTTAGCGAGCTATCAAAAGCGCAGCCGCCGCTTCGGTGGAATCTGAACGATGTGGCGCGGCAGCTTTTGCACTCTGTCTGGCGCAGGGGGAGATACGTGCGGCGGGCCTTTGGCTTGACAGGTCCGATTCATGAAAGGCATGTGATCAACACAATGAAAACAAGAATTCTTTCCGGCGTGGGCGTCGTCGTTTTTTTAATTGTGATGCTCCTGTGTATTTATACACCGGTATTTGCACTGTTTCCGGCGTTGCTCTCCGGCATCGCTGTGTTTGAAATTGAGCGCGTGGCGCAGGTGAAGAACAAGCTTTTAATGGGGGTCAGTATCGCGTTCGCCGCGCTGCTTCCGGTGCTCATCTCAGCAGAGATTGCCCTGCCTGCGTCTCTGATCGCGATCGGTTACTGCATTTTGCTTTTGCTTTTGATGCTTGCGCAATATGAGATCACCCGCTTTGAGCACGTTGCAATCGCGCTGTTTGCCTCCCTTGCAATCCCGCTTTCCTTTTCGTGCATGCTGTTGCTGCGGGATATCTATACCGTTTATCCGCAGAGCTATTCAAAGGCGGACGGCCTGCTGTTTGTGATCTTTGGCATCAGCAGCGCGTGGGTGACGGATATGTGCGCTTATTTCGTAGGCAGCAAATTTGGTAAGCATAAAATGACGCCGAAGATCAGCCCTAAAAAATCCTGGGAGGGCGCTGTGGGAGGCGTTGCAGGCGCGGTGCTCGTGAACCTTCTGGTGTATGTGATTTTCAACGCGATTGTGGAGGAGCGGCTGTTGCTGCCCTATTGGGCGGTGCTGCTGATTACGATTGCGCTTGCGGTGATTAGCATGTTCGGGGATCTGTCCGCCTCCGTCATCAAGCGCAATTACGGCGCAAAGGATTTTGGCAAGCTGATCCCCGGCCATGGCGGCGTGATGGATCGGTTTGACAGCTGCCTGTTTGTGCTGCCGACGCTTTATTTTATCGTGCGGCTGGCGGCAATGCTGGCATGAGGTTTCATATAATTGGAACGGCAGGTGCATACTAATGGATAAGCGTTTATCTATTTTACGTTCGACCGG
>USBP01000015.1 GCA_900552985.1 uncultured Oscillospiraceae bacterium | reverse complement strand
CGGGACGCCGCCTTTTATTGTGGAGAAGCAGCTGGAATCAAAACAGTGTGCGCAGCAGAGACGCACAGGATACGCCCGCCTCCCAAAGGCAGTGCAGGGGGGCGGGCAGCAGCATAGCGGCGCCGGGTAGCACCCGCTTGCACAATGCTACAGTGTCAGGCCGGAGCTGCCAACGACTGCTGCCAATTTGCAGCTGGGGGTTGTCCTGAGTGCCCAAGGCGAGATGGATGCGGGGCGCGTTTTCATCAAAGCTGATCGCCCGGGTGTTGAGCTGCGCGCGCACCGCACCCCAGAGGAGCATGGTGATGCACAAGCCCGTGATAAAAAAGAGGACATAAGCGCGCAGGCTTTTTTGAAGCCCAGCTTTGGATGGCATATTCAACATCCTTTCTATCCCCTCGGTGTACAAAGGGAAACATGATTTTTCGCGGGCAATGAAACCGCCCGGCAGCTTTCATGCTGAATAGCCGGGAGAAGCCCGGCCGTTTCGCCTTCCATGACGGCCGGCCCGTTCGCTCCCGAAAAAAGCGAAGGAACGGCCGGAGGAAAAAAGGGCGGAAATACCAGGAAGGGATTCACCTGGAAACGCCGCCGGCGCCTAACCCGCTGACAGGCGGATTGCCGTTTGGTCACCGGGAGAAACTTCATTTGCACGCAGCCCTATTCAGCAGCCGGTTCATCCGTTACCACATAGTTTTCAAGCAGCTGTGCAAGCGCCTTGCCCAGCAGGCGGCCGGAATAGGCGGCTTCGTCCAGCGTGTTGGAATCGCTGCCCATTTCCAAAAGCAGAGAGCAGTGGGATTTATGCATGTTATACTTGCGATTACAGAAAAACAGGGGCCGCATCAACCCGGGATAGCTTTCCTCACATATTTTTTGAAGCTGGGTTGCAAAGCGGAGATTATATTCCCAATCGGGGAAATCGGTCACATCTCCTCTTTCACATCCGGAAATAATCATGATTTGCGCGGCCTTTTTGCCGTTGATAGTGGCGGTAGGTTTAATGCGGGTGGTATCATTGGTTTGAATGGCGTCGCGGTGAATATCAAGCAGCACCTGCAGCTCCGGATATTTTTTCTGATAGGCCTCGATCGCCGCCTCGGAGCGGTCATATGCGCCGTTATAGGTAGCATCGTAAATTTTTTTATCATGGATCACGGCAAAGCCTGCGGCCTCCAGCTGTGCGACAATCTCATCGCCGACGCGCACCATATTGCGGGCCTCTAAATTGCTGCGGGTTTGATAGCTGTTTGTAAACCAGCCGTTATCCAGCATCTGGTAGCTTTCCGTTGTGTGCGTATGGTAAATCAAAATCGTGGGTTTGGATTTATCCTGGATTTTCAGATCCACCGGCTCTGATAAGACTGTTTTGATATCCATCGCCTGGCCCGTCTGGTTTTGGACAGCTACCTTTCCATAGGTCGCAGTGGCGCTGGAGGTGTCGTATTTGCGGGTAATGATTTTTCCGTCGTGGGAGGCATCCTTGAGCTGCTGCCTGGCCTCGTCCATCAGTTTTTGGATATCGTCTGGGGTGTCGGTAAAATTGACGGACGCTTTTTCTGCCGGAGGCTCCGTTTGCGCGGCAGTGGTTTCGCGCGTAGCGCTGGAGGAGGTCACGGCCGCAGGCAATTCATTTTGCGGCAGCTCGCCGGTCTGGACTTCTTCTATCTGGCTGCGCAGGAGATAGGAGCCTCCCTCCGGGAGGGCAAGTCCTGCGCTTGCCAGTACGACGGGAAGCACCTGTTTTCCGATTTTGGGCGCTGCGGTGATCGACAGCGCGATCAGGGATAGGGCCAATAGGCAAATTCCGGCCCCTTTTGCGGAGTGCAAAGCACTCCCACGTTTTCTGGCATGCAGCTGTGTTGTTTTCAAATTCTGTTCCTCCGTGGTCCGGCGCGCGCCGGAGGGTTGGCGGGCCGTTCTGTCAGCGGGGGAGGCCTCAGGCTGCCCCGTGTTTTATAGCTATGCAGTAGGTCCGGCCGGTATACCTCTGTGCGCTGGGCCTTTCGGAAGAAAATCAGGCTGTGACGGATAAAATATCCTCTGCCGTCATGGAGGGCTGGAGCGCGCAATTGACGCCAAGCGCAACCAAACGGGCGGCCCGCTCCACGAGCAGGTCGATCTCCCGAGGGGTTACCATCATATCTGCTTTGCCCGTTTCCATTTTGGAGGAAAGCTTTGTCTGGAGCTCTTCACTGTCCATACCATCCAAAAGATCGGCGGCAAGTGTGGCTGCGTCTACAACAGTGGGAACGCCAATCGCAATCACCGGTACGCCCAGCGTTTCACGATTCAGCGCCGTGCGTGCGTTCCCAACGCCGGAGCCGGGGGTGATCCCCGTGTCGCTCAGCTGGATCGTGCGTCCCAGGCGGGAAAGCCTCCGTGCGGCAAGCGCGTCTATGGTGATCACTGCGGAGGGTTCCACCGCGCGGATGACGCCGGCGATAATTTCCCGGGTTTCCATACCGGTCTGGCCCAGTACGCCGGGAATTAGGCCAGCTACCGGACGGAGCCGATCCATGCCGACGGCCCTGGCCAGCTCCCGCCCGATATGGCGGGTGACTAGAATGCGTTCACCGGCCAGGGGACCGAGCGCATCCGGCGTAATATGATCGTTGCCAATCCCTACCACCAAGATCAACCCCTCCTTTGGCAGTAACGCACGCAATTCCTCCGCGAACAGGGCCAGGCGCCCGTCGAGCAGCTCTGCGTCGTTGGAAAAGGAAGGCACTTCAATCGTAACATAGGTGCCAATCGGTTTACCGATTGCCTGCGCCCCTTGCTCATCCTGCACTTCGATGGCTGTCACACAGGTGTTCCCCGCGCGGTTGGTTCGGGATTTTACCCCCGGCAGCGTTCCTTCAGGCAAAAGTTCACGGCGTTCAAGCGCCAGATCTGTTCTAAAATCCATGAGCCGCAGGTCCGCCCCCTGCTTCCCCTCCTTTTTTGAGGTCAATATGGGTTTTCTGCCGTTTAGTGTGCGCTGGTTGGGATTGGATTATCCTTTTGGACGTGAAAAGATGTTTTTTATAAAAAATAGCTTGCATTTTATTTGGGTTCATGCTATCATAATTACCTGCATGACAAGCCAAAGGAGGTGTGACGATGCCTAACATTAAATCAGCAAAAAAACGTGTTCTCGTCAATCGGACCAAGGCACAGCGCAATAAGTCCCGCAATTCTGCTCTGAAGACGGCGATTAAAAAGGCGAATGCGGCAATTGAGGCGAACGCAGCAGATAAGGAAGCGGTCGTTCGGGTGGCCATTAAGAAAATTGATCAGGCAGCGGCGAAGGGCCTGATTCATCAAAACAATGCTGCGCGCAAAAAGTCCGCTCTTGCTGGCAAGCTCAATGCCTCCAAATAAGAAATCGAGAAGAACAAACGTTGCAAACCCGCTGGCTTTATTGATGCCGGGCGGGTTTTCTGTTTTATAATCCGGCTCGGGCGGCCGCAGAGCGAATGCGGTAGCAGGCTTGGGAGAGGGAACGGCCAGCGGCAGCGCTATTTGCTCATCCCTCATGGCTGCGGCAAAGAAAAGTTCAAAGGAATATCATTGACTTTTTGCAGTGAGGCGGGTATAATCTAAAACATACGGAATGCCCAATTTTTTGAAACGGAGGTGCCATAAAAATGAAAGCTTTGAAAAAAATTTTGAAGGTGTTTGCCATTATCGCGGCAATTGCCGGCGCGGCGGCAGCGATTTATTTTGCAATTCAGAAGTTGACGGCCGGTAAAAACGCAGCTGCGGAGGACGATTTTGAGAACTATGTCTCCTGCTCCTGCTGTGACGATGATTTCATTTCGGAGACGGTTGCCTGAGGCAGGGCGTTTCCCACTTGAAAAAGGCAAAAGCTGTTTTCCGCTTTGTGTGAGCGGAAAACAGCTTTTTTGCGTTGCCCAAGCGGTTATGTGTTGTTAACGCCTGCGGCGCACCGCATAGGTCACGAAGAAAACGGCGGCGCACAGCAGCACGATCGTGGCCCCCGCAGAAGTGTTCCAATAGAAAGAGGCGATTAATCCGCCAATTCCGCAGAGCATGGCGATCAGGACCGAGCAGGCAAGATATTGCCGGGTATTGCGCGCAAGGTTGCGGGCGGCTGCAGCCGGCAGAATCAGCAGGGAATTGATCAGCAGGACACCGACCCATTTGATGGAGAGCATGACGACCACTGCGACGAGCACAACAAAAATGTTTTCTACTACCGCTGTTTTGACACCCCGGCTTGCGGCAAGATCCGCATTGATGCTGAGCAACAGCAGGCGGTTATAGATCAGGCCCCATACCAGCGCAACCAGAACAAGCGTCAGCGCCAGCAGCAGAATTTCATGCGGCGTAATGCTCAAAATATCACCAATCAAATATTGTGAATATTTAGAGAAACCGCCTCCCGCCGAAAGAATCACAAGGCCAAGGGCGATTGCGGTGGAGGAAAACACGCTGATTACCGTATCCGCAGAGGCTGTCCGCGCCGCTTTGACACGGGTAATAATCAATGCGAGCAAAACGCCAAAGGCAATCATGCTGATTAAATCGTTGCCAATTCCCAGCAATACGCCGAGCGCAACGCCGGTCAGGGCAGAATGGCCCAATGCATCGGAAAAAAAAGCCATTTTGTTGTTGACCGCCATCGTGCCCAGCAGCCCGAGCAACGGCGTGATGAGCAGCACGGCGATCAAGGCGTTTTTCATGAATCGATATTCCATCCAGGAAAAAGGCAGAAGCGTGTCCAAAATGAGATAGATGGTGTTCACTGCGCTGCACCTCCCATGCCGAAAGCCGCCCGGAAAGCCGCAGAATGATAAACCGCATCAATCTCTCCGGCGCATAGCACCTTTTTATTGAGCAGGATAGCCTTATCCGCATGCAGGCGCACAAGCTCCAGATCATGCGAGACCATCAGAATGGCCATGTGATAATCATGCCTCAGCTGCGAAATTTTTTCATAAAACTGCTCAGAGCCCACCGTATCTACGCCGGAGACGGGCTCGTCCAGAATCAGCAGCTCCGGCGTGGGGTAGAGCGCCTGCGCCAGCATGACACGTTGGAGCTCCCCGCCGGAAAGGGCGCCGAGCATGCGCCCTTCCAGCCCGCCGCAGCCCGCGTCCGCAAGGCTTTGGCGAATATCCCGCATGAGCGCCCGCGGGCGTGCCAGCCAGACGGGAGCCTGCGTGCGCCCGGCAAGCAGAAAATCCATCACGCTCACAGGTGCGCTGCGGTCAAAATCGAGATACTGCGGCACATAGCCGACTGTGATTTTCGAGAGATCCGTGCCGTCATGGGAGTGATAACGCACAGAGCCCGTGTGGCGGATTTCGCCCAAAATGGCGCGCAGGAGCGTAGTTTTGCCCGCTCCGTTGACGCCGATAAGCGCCGTGAGCTCTCCACAGTGCATTTCAAAGGAGACACTCTCCAGTAGGGTCTCCCTCCCTTTTTGCACACCGATATTCTGTATCTGCACGCTGCATAGCCCGCAGCCGTTTTCAGCCGCCATTACTGATCGCCTCCAAGATCGTTGATGCGTTTTCCCGCATGATATCCTCATAGGCGGTGAGCGTATCCCCGCCCTGCGTGACAGGGTTGAGCGTGCAAAGCTGCGCGCCCGTTTCACGGGCGAGGATTCCCGCAGCGCTGCCCTGATAATCCGGCTCGATAAAAATAGCCCGGATCCCATGCGAGCGAATGAGTTCAACCGTTTCAATCAGTTCCTTCGTGCCCGGTTCGCCGCCCTCATGCGTTTCAATTGCGCCGGCGATGGACAGGCCATAGCGCTGGGCAAAATAATCATAGGCTTCGTGGAAGGAGATGATCTCCGCACCCTTCACCGGCGCAAGCGTTGCCGTTAATTCCGCGTCCAGCGTTTCCAGGCGGGCAACATAGGAGGAGCGGTTTTGCTCAATCTGCACCTGGTCGTCCGGCAGAAGCTCTTTGAGCCCCCTGGCAATGTTGTTGACTTCGCGGATGGCGTTTGGCACAGAGAGCCAGACGTGCGCATTTGCCTCATGCACATGGTCATGCGAAGCTGCTTCTCCATGCGCCTCACCCTCGCAGAGCAGTTCGATCCCCTCGCTTGCCGTAATGATCGTTAGGCTGGGCAGCTGCTCCAGCACCTTATCTAGAAAGCCCTCCATACCGGCGCCGTTGATAATAAAAGCATCCGCCGAGCCAAGGGCCTTCATATCCCTGGAGAGCAGCTGGTAATCATGCAGGCAGCCTGCGTTCTGCGCCGTCATGTTAACCACCTGGATACCGCTAATCCCGTTCGTCAGGTTACGAGTGAAAAGATACATCGGGTAAAAAGAAGTGACGATTTGAAAATCAGGCACCCCCTCCTGCCGGGCGGGGGTGCATCCGGCCATGGCCAGCAGAAGGCACAGCAAAACAGAGAGCAGAGCCAGAGCGTTTTTTTTCATAGGGTTCTCCTTATTGCAAGTCATTTGCATTAAGTATAACGAAAACAAAGAGGAAAGTCAATTCCATCAAAAGGGACACATGTTATACAAAGGGCATTTTGCCTGGCGGCGATTCCAACAGACGCTGGCGGCGCTTTCGATTTTTTACGGATGCTTTTCCGTGCCGGCGGGAGGCTTTGGTGTTTAGGAGGGAACAAACAGGGATGAACGACGCGGCCGTTCCCGTTGGCCGCCAAACATTCTGTTCCCTTTGCACTGGGAGGATGCTTCAGACCGCAAACAGGTTTGCTCCTTTTTCAGAAGGAAGTGCGGTCAACGGGTTGTTTTTTTCCGTGCAAGTGGGTTATAATGTATAAGACTATTTTGCTCCTGACACAAAGGCTCGGACGGGAGGCGGGCGTATGAGCCGTTTTCGCCGTGAAAAAAAGAAATCATTAAAATTCACAACAGAAGAAGATCAAAAAAGGAAAAGAACGAGGCTGTTTCTGCTTGCTTTTTTTTCGTTTGTTATTGTTTTTGGAAGCCTTTCCCTTTTCATTTTGGGCTATAGTTCGGGCTTTGATCTGAATAAAATGATCGGGAAGCCAGAGGACCCTGCGACCACAGATCCCTCCGATGCAATCGAATCGTTGCTGCCGGAGATCAGCGGGCGCGCAGTCTTTTTACTTGCCTGCGGCGCAGACGATGGTCAAACGCTGCACATGGTTGCGTTGGTGGGCGCCGATATGGATGAGCAGCTTTTTTCTGTTTACATGGTAGACCCGGCTACTCGGGTGCAGGCAGGCTCCCGCAACCTGTCTCTAGAGGAGCATTATCAGTTAGGCGGTATTGGTGAACTGCAGCTGGCGGTAGAGGCTTCTACAGGCGTGAAGGCGGATCGGTACCTCTATGCGACGGAGAAGGGCTTTAAAGCGGTGCTGCGGGCGTTGGGGAATGGCGTCGCGGTAGATGTCCCCTCCGAAATTGACTACCGCGGTGAGGATTTTACCCTGCGCCTTCAGCCGGGAGAGCAGACGTTGAATGCAGACACGCTGCTCAAATGGGTGAAATACACGGGAGGAGGCCGGGCGGCGCAGCTGGAACGGCAGTCGCTGATGCTGTGCGCCGTGCTGGATCAGCTGATTAACGTGGAGAATGTGCGGGATGCGGACAGCCTTTTTAAGGAGATCGTGAATCAGGTGGAGAGTGACATTTCCATGCTGGATTACACGGATCACAGGGTGTATCTGGAGGTACTGGCGCGTTCCAGCCAGCGTAAGCCGTCCGTTCGCGTTGACTCCGCATCACAGCTGGCCGCAGAAGGAGAGGGCGCAGGCAGATGAAGAAGGCATTTTCCAGCAGCGCCTGCCTGGCTTTGTTCCTCTTTGCACTCTTGGTTGCATCAGGGTGCACGCCTACGGCAAAGGCTCCCGCCGAGGCGGGACGGATGCTCCTCTCCGCAGAGGAAATGCACGGAAAAGCGTTCTTTTATTATAATCGTCTTTCAGAGGAGGGGCAGGATGCCTACAGCCGCATTTTTCGCCAGATCAAAAGCCATCCGGAGCGGATCGAAATCCCTGCCCTGACAAAGGAGGAACTGTTGGAGGTGTTCCTCGCCGTTTCCTATGACAACCCGGAGCTCCTCTGCCTGGGCAGCTCCTGTCGGCTGGTCACGCAGGGCGGGAAGCGTTATTTTGAACCCTCCTATCAATGCGGGGTGGAGGAGTGCACCGCATTGACGCAGGCCATGCTCGAAAAGGCGGCGCAGGTATGCGGCAACGTGGAGGAGATGACAGCGTATGAAAAGGAGCTGTTTTTCCATGATTATCTCGTTACCCACTGTGCCTATCAGGATGGCGCCGGGGCGTGGAAGGCCTATACCGCTGCGGGCGCCCTGCTGGAGGATGAGGCTGTGTGTGAGGGCTATGCCCGTGCGTTTCAGCTGCTTCTGAATCAGGCGGGTGTGGAAAATTATCTGATCACCGGTTCCGCACGGGATCCGGAAGGCCGCGTGGAAGGGCATATGTGGAATGTGGCGGTCATTGACGGCGAGAAGTATCATGTAGATGTTACGTGGGATGATCCGGCCGGCTTTGAGCAGCTCGGGCCCAGCCACGTTTATTTTAACCTGACGGATGAGCAGATTGCCGTCAACCATTTGGAATTTCAACCGGAACCGCCGGGCTGCACTGCGACCCGGGCGAATTATTTTGTGCGAAACGGCCTTGCCTTTACGCGCTATGACGAGCAGGCCCGCGCGGATATCGTGAAGGCGATCGAGAGGGCGGTTGCGGAGGGAATTTGGAGGGTGGAGCTTTGCTTCGATTCCCGGGAGGAATACGAAACGGCGGTGGAGGATCTCATTGCGAATGGGCGCGTCTACCGTCTGCTGGAGCGGGCGAATCTCTCGTTGCAGGGAAGCATACAGACCACTGCCGTGCAGTATCACAGCAACGAGGAGATGCGGGTGCTGACACTGGCGCTGGAAACAATAGAGAATGAGAAAGGGGATCCGCATGGATAAAAAGAGAGCGGAAGCGGCCGTGCGGGAGCTGCTCCTGGCAATCGGGGAGGATCCGGACCGTGAGGGCCTGATCGAAACGCCGCGCCGGGTAGCGGCCATGTATGAAGAGGTGTTTGCGGGCCTGCGCGACGACCCCAAACGCCATCTGAAGCTGTTTCAGGAGGGGAATACGGATGAGATGGTGATTGTAAGGGATATTCCGATGTATTCCATGTGCGAGCACCATCTGCTGCCGTTTATCGGCCGCGCTCATATTGCCTATATCCCAAGCACAGGGCGCGTGATTGGGCTTTCCAAGCTTGCACGGATTGTGGATTGCTTTGCCAGAAGGCCGCAGCTGCAGGAGAGGCTGACTTCCCAGGTGGCGGATTTCCTGTTTGAGGAGCTCGCACCGCAGGGCGTGGCCGTGATTATGGAGGCAGAGCATCTTTGCATGACCATGCGGGGCGCGCGGGCTGCCGGGGCGCTTACGCAGACCTCGGCGCTGCGTGGGCGCATGCGCAGCGACGCCAGAACACGGGCGGAGGTGCTCTCTCTGCTGCGGGGGGAACGGTCTCTGTGACTGAGGAAGAAGGAGAGGGTGCATTTGCAGCTGTTTTGCGGCGATGGCTTTTGCTTCCCGCTGGGGGAGCGAACCTATACGATGGGAATTTTAAACGTCACGCCGGATTCTTTTTCAGACGGCGGTAAATGGCTTGCGCCGGAGGCCGCTGCGGCCCATGCGATTGAGCTGCAGGAGCAGGGAGCGGATATTTTGGATATCGGCGCCCAGTCTACCCGGCCCGGGCATGTGGAAATCTCGCCGGAGCAGGAGCTGGCCCGATTGGAGCCGGTGTTGGAGGCGCTGCGAGGGCGTCTGCGTATCCCGATCTCGATCGATACCTATTTCCCTCAGGTTGCGCAGAGGGCGTTGGTGCTCGGCGCGCATATCATTAACGATGTCAGCGGGATATTTCACGAGGAAATGGCCAAGGTGATCTGCACGCACAGAGCGGGCTGGATTCTGATGCACACCGGCGGCGGCACGGCTGACACGCAGGAGCGTTATCCGAGAGGAGTCGTAGCGCATGTGCAGGCCTTTTTTGCAGAGATGGCGCAGAAAGCAGCCGCTTGCGGCATCCCGTGTGAATCGCTTTGCTTTGATCCAGGCATTGGGTTTGGGAAAGCTTATGAGGAAAATCTGACGCTGCTGCGGGAAGCGGGGCGGTTGCACCTGCCGGGCAGCGCGCTGCTGATCGGTGTGTCGCGTAAACGCACTGTTGGCCAGGCAACGGGAATTGAGCAGGCGGAGCGCCGCGTGATTGGCACGGTTGCTGCGAATACGGCGGCAATCGCGGGTGGATGCGACATCCTTCGTGTGCATGATGTATTAGAATGCGTAGAGGGCGCAAAAATGGCCGATGCGATTTATCGCCGGCCAATGGAGGAGAAGGGGGAGGCGTATGGATAAAATTTTGATTCGGGGCCTTCGGGTTTTTGCCTTCCATGGCGTGAATCCCGAGGAGAAGGAGGAGGGTCAGCTGTTTGTGGTTGACCTGACAGCATGCCTGGATCTGTGCGGGGCATGTAATACGGATCGCTTGGAAAATACGGTCAGTTATGCTAAAATAATAAAGACCGTGCGCCGCGTGCTGCAAGCTGATAAAAATGATCTGCTGGAATTTACAGCGCAGCAGATCATAGATGCGGTATTTGCGGAATATCCGCCGGTTCAGCAGCTTACCGTCGTGCTGAAAAAGCCGGACGCCCCGATTCGGGCGGATTTTGATTATGTGGCGGTCGAATTAAGCAGGGGGAGGAAGCAGGATTGAATACAGCAATTATCGGGATGGGCTCTAACCTGGGGGATCGGCTGGATACGCTCAACCGCGCGGTGAAGGCGATTGCCCTTCTGCCCAGGACAAAGGTGGTGAGCGCCTCCCATTTGTATGAAACAGAGCCGGTTGGTTACGCGGAGCAGGGCCCATTTCTCAATGCCAATTTAATGGTGGAAACAGATCTTTCGCCTATGGCGCTGTTGGGGGGCTGCCTTGGGATTGAGGCTGCCTTTGGCCGGGAGCGGACGGTCAAGAACGGGCCGCGCGTTTTAGACCTGGATCTTTTGCTCTATGAGGGGATGCGTTCAGATTCCTTTGAACTGACGCTTCCGCATCCGCGGATTTTGGAGCGGGCGTTTGTGATGGTGCCGCTCATGGATCTGTATCCCTCCGGCCGTGCGCCCGGCCTTTATTTTGCGCCGCATCTCAAAGAGATCGGCTCGGCCGGAGTGGAACGGGTGCAGGAGGAACTGGCGCTGTAGGCTGCGCCGCTTGGAAGGATACATAGGAACGAAAATACCGCATCCATGCTGGGGCGAGGGTATGCCATAGGCAGCCACGGCTTGAGCGGGGAAGCGGTATTTTTGAAAGGCGGCAGTTTTCCCTCCCGGCGGCGACCGGTTTCAAAAAAGCGAATAAGGGGCTTTTACTGGGGCTTGCCAAAGCTCGCCTGGCGCAAAAGGAGGCGGCAGTTGTGAATGTATATGATTTTGACAACACAATTTACCGTGGGGAAAGCGCAATTGACTTGTTCCTCTATTATCTTCGGCGGGATAAATCCCTGCTGCGGTATATGCCTCAGGTCGGCGCGGCGCTCGTGCGCTATAAACGAGGGAGGATCGGCATTGAGGAGGCGCTCAACGTCTACGGTGCGCGCGTGGCGGAGTACTTTCGCACCATCCCGGATTTTGACGCGGATTTGCAGGCCTTTTGGGATGCGCACATGAAAAACATCAAGCCTTTTTATGCCCGGCTGCACCGGCCGGACGACGTGATCCTCTCCGCCTCCCCGGAGCGCGTGCTCGCAGAGATCTGCCGGAGGATCGGCGTAACGCATTGCATTGGAACACAGATGGATGAAAAAACCGGGGAAATCACGCGTTTCTGTTTTCGGGAAAATAAGGTGGGCTGCCTGCTGAGCAGATTCCCGGATGCAAAGGTTGACAATTTTTATACGGATTCCTTCAACGACCGGCCGATCATTGATTTGGCGGAGCACGCCTTTCTTGTGAAGGGAAACCGGATAAAACAGCTGAAATAAAGCGGATAAAAAAGTGCCGGAGGACGGAAAAGCCCCTCCGGCGCTGTTTTTATAGCGTGAGAGATCAACCCTCCGCCCGCAGCCGCTTTAAAAAAAGACCGCACAAAGTGGCCATGGTTAAAAAGAGAACTGCCAGAGGCCACAGGTTGCCGTGCTGAAAGCCGTCGTTTATCATCAGGGCATATCCCCAGGAGGCAGGGAGCAGCTTGCCCAACAGCTGTATGGCTTTGGGCAACAGCTCTGCCGGAAACAAAATGCCGGAAAATAAGATAGATGGCAAAAAGACCAGCTGGGAAAGCATGGTGAGCTTTGCCTGGCTTTTCATTGTCAGGCCCAGAAAGCTCCCTACGCTTAAGGACACTGTGATAAAAACAGCGAGTGAGGCAAAGTACAGCGGCGGGTTTTGGGGAACTTTCGCATCAAAAGCAATGGGGGCGGCAAAGTACAGAATGACAGACATCAGCATCAGGTGAAGCCAGGCGGAGAGCGCCGTGGTTGCCACACCTAAAAACAACGGCGCGCCGTTGGCCTGATATGCCTTTTTGATATCGCTCCCATAGATTTCTACAAGGGTAGGCGGCAACCCGATCAATGCGCCCATGGAAACACCCATAACCGTCATGGATTGGATCAGCGTCGCCTTCGCTCCAGGAGTCAGAGAAGTGAAGATCCCGCCGGTAATCGCAAAAAACAGCAAGGGGACGACATAGCAGGTGACCAACAGGGCTCGGCTGCGGATATCCAGCTTCCATTGAAGCGCTACACTGTAAAAAAAAGCACGCATGCTTACCCCTCCTCTGCAATGTAGAGGAAGAGCTCTTCCAGAGAGCCTCTGCCGATTTTGATATCCTCCACAGCAATGTTTTTTTGTTTCAAATCCTCCAGCGCAGCCAGCAAAGTCTCGCCGATATTGACAGCATTCAGGCTGAGATCACCGCTTGCAGTTTGAATATGGATGTGATAGCGGTTTCCCAGCTTTGCAACGGCC
>USBP01000014.1 GCA_900552985.1 uncultured Oscillospiraceae bacterium | reverse complement strand
TTACAGGCATTGCACGCGCCGCAGGAGCCGCCTGTGCAGCCGGCACAGCTGCAGCTCGATTTGCCGCGCACCTTTTGGTAAATCATAGCGCCTACCGCGCAGGCGGCCAGAAACGCGATCAAAACATCCACGATCCAACCCACAAAAAGCACATCCTTTTTTCTATATCAAAATACCAGCATTACCAGCCGCCCCAGCTGGTAGACCACAAAGGTCACAACGTAGGCGACCACCGCCTGAAATCCCAGAGCGATTGCCGTCCACTTTGGTGAATTCATTCCCCGCCGCAGCGTTGACACTGCGGCGATGCAAGGGATAAACAGCAGCGCAAAGGTCATAAACGCATAAGCGCCAGCCGGGGAATAAACAGCCTGCAGGGCCGCTGTCAGGCCGGCGCCGCTCGCACCATACAGAATCCCGAGCGAGCTGACCACCTGCTCACGGGCAATCAATCCGCTTAAAAGGGAAACGCTTGACCGCCAATCTCCAAAGCCCAGCGGACGAAACACCGGGGAAATGGCCGTGCCGATTAGGCCCAGAATGCTCTGCGAGCTGTCCTGCACGTGATGGAAAGAAAAGTCAAAATATTGCAGCGCCCATACCACAATGCTGGCGCCGAGCAGCACAGTGCCCGCTTTTGTCAGGAAATCCTTCAGCCTTTCCCAAACATGCAGGGAAAGTGTTTTTGCTGTGGGCAACCGGTAAGGCGGCAGCTCCATTACAAAAGGCGCATGACCGCCTTTGAGCACGGTTTTTTGCAGAAGAAACGCACACAAAACAGCCACCACAAGCCCCAGCAGATAGATTGAGCAAATTACGAGCCCACTGGAGGCGCTGAAAAAAGCGGCGATAAACAGGGAATACACCGGCATTTTTGCACTGCATGACATAAAGGGGATCAGCATCATCGTCAGGCGGCGGTCCTTTTCGTTTTCCAATGTGCGCGCGCTCATGATGGCTGGCACAGAGCAGCCAAAGCCCATCAGCATCGGTACAAACGATTTGCCGGACAGGCCGATTACATGCAGCGCACGATCCATAATAAAGGCTGCCCGCGCCATATAACCGCTATCCTCCAGAATGGACAGGAAAAAGAAGAGCAGCAGAATCTGCGGCAGAAATGCGAGCACAGCGCCGAGGCCTGCCAAAACCCCGTCGCATACAAGGCCTATGGCCCAATCAGCCGCGCCTGTCCCCACAAGAAGCGCCCGCACCGCTTCCGCCAGGGAACCATTTATCAAGCCATCCACCAGATCGCTCAGCCGCGGGCCCAGCGCCCCAAATGTGATATAAAAAATCAGGCCGATTGCTCCAAAAAAAAGAGGGATTGCCAGGTAACGGTTGGTGACGACCTTATCTACCCGGTCGGAGAAAGTCATGTGCCCATCCTCATGCCCCTTTTTGACAGCCCTTTGTGTGATGGAACAGATGAATTTATATTTTTGATCTGCAATGACCATTTCACGGTCAATTTTATCGGTTTCCAACTCTCGTACAACGGCTTCCAGGCAGTTAAGCTGTGTATCGCTCAGGTTCAGTTTTTCGAGCGTAGGGGCATCCCCCTCTATCAGCTTCACAGCGGACCAGCGCAGCGGCATACCGTTTTGTTCGCAGCGGTCACGGATGAGCTCCTCAATCACATGCACAGCCTGCCGCACGGCTCCGGTATAGATATCCGGCGGTTCGCCGGTATTGCAGTGGCGGTCTACATGCGTATCGCTTGTGGCATGGATCACCTCATGCTCAGCCGCATGAATGAGCTTATGTATCCCGGTGCCGCGGCTGGCGGAGATCGGCACTATCGTAATTCCCAAAAGCGCACTGAGCAAGGCGTAATCAATTGTATCACCGCGTTTTTCCAGCATATCGATCATATTCAGTGCAATGACCATCGGGCGGCCCAGCTCGGCAATCTGAAGCGAAAGGTAAAGATTTCGCTCCAAATTCGTTGCATCTACAATGTCAATAATCAGGTCAGGCTTTTCATCAATCAAATAATTCCTGGTGACAATCTCTTCCATGGAATAGGGAGAAAGAGAATAGATCCCCGGCAAATCCACAATCGAAGCGTCTGTATCGCTGCCAATGACCTTGCCTTCCTTTTTTTCAACTGTAACGCCGGGCCAGTTGCCGACATATTGGTTACTGCCCGTCACCGCATTAAAAAGTGTTGTCTTACCGCAATTCGGGTTCCCTGCGAGCGCATAGCGATAGCTCATCTGCGCAACCATCCTTTAATTCAAAATCAATCAACGAATTTTTTCATTCTGCCACATCAACATGGATTGTCTGTGCTTCTGATTTACGGATGCTCAGTTCATATCCTCTGACATTGATTTCAATCGGATCGCCCATGGGCGCTGTTTTCCGCATGACGATTACGGCGCCGGGTGTGATACCCATATCGATAATATGACGGCGCACCGCACCTGTACTGCCCAAGCTGGTAACGACGCCCTTTTCACCCGGGCGCAGCCGGTCAACCGTTTTGACCATAAAAAACACTCGCTCTCTTTATTTTGAATATCATATCATTTAAATTATATATAGCAGCGCTTCCTTTGTCAATTTTCCGTATACCGGGAGGTCGGCTTTCCTTGCGTATATCGGGCCTTCTCATAACCATGACAAATAGCTGCTAAAACGTTTTTTCATTATCGTTTTTGAAAATCCGGTTGACGTGCAAACGATTTCGTATTATTATATGAACGTTAGATTGCAGATATAGATGGTCGTTTTTGTGCAATTTGTTAGATGATTTGATAGCATCAGTGCACAGGGGGAACATCGTTGCCAAGGCATGCCCAAACGCACGTTGGCTGCGTTCCCAGGTTCGACTGGCGGCAGCCGGCCATCGCCTTGCGGCCTTGTTTATCCTGCGCTTGGGACGCCTTGACGGTTTGTTTTTTTGAGCCTTCAGCCTGTGAGCCGTGCTCCAACAAGGCAGACGGCGCAGCTCTCCCTGCTGGAAAACAGGGAGGATCACGCGGCCAGGGGCGCGGCTACAGCGTTGAAAAACGGTGGTTACCCTGTACACGGATGCTATAGAGCGGCAAGGAGTGTGTGCCTTGAAGGGAATTATTCTGGCAGGTGGATCCGGCACCCGGCTGTATCCACTGACGATGGTAACGAGCAAGCAATTGCTTCCGGTTTATGATAAACCAATGATTTATTATCCCTTGTCTATCTTAATGCTCGCAGGCATTCGGGAGATTTTGATTATTTCTACTCCGGAGGATACGCCTAAATTTGAAGCGTTGATGGGAAGCGGCAAGCAATTCGGTCTGAAGCTGTCCTATGCGGTACAGGAAAAACCAAATGGCCTGGCGCAGGCTTTTGTCATTGGCGAAGAGTTTATCGGGGATGACAGCGTCGCCATGATTTTAGGGGATAATATTTTCTATGGTAATGGCCTGGGGCATCTGCTGCGTCAGGCGGCCGTAAACCCAGGGCGCGCCACCATTTTCGGTTATTATGTGGACGACCCCAGCGCTTTTGGCGTGGTAGAGTTCAATAAAAAAGGGGAACCGGTTTCCATTGAAGAAAAGCCGGAGAATCCGAAATCCAATTATGCCGTAACGGGACTTTATTTTTATGATAACCGTGTGGTGGAATTTGCCAAAGCATTGGAACCTAGCGCCCGCGGTGAATACGAAATTACGGATATCAACCGGAAATATTTGGAGCTTGGCGATCTGGACGTCCGCTTTCTTGGGCGAGGTTTTGCATGGCTGGACACTGGAACGGTCGACGCTCTGATGGACGCCGCCCATTTCATCCGCACAGTGGAAAAATTGCAGGGCATTAAAATTTGCTCCCCGGAGGAGATTGCCTATAATAAACGCTGGATTACGAAAAAGGCGTTGATTGCCTCCGCTGAAAAATATGGGAAATCCACCTATGGCCAGCATCTGCGCCGTGTAGCAGAGGGCAAAATCCTATATGAAAACGCGCCGGGTAAGCGCGCACGTCGTTGGGGGGCGGATGACGATCCGCTCACGCATGCGCTTGACTAAACAAAAGAACTTATTTTTATACTTCTTGAAAGAAAGATGAGGCGTGAAATGGAAGTCAGTCAAACAAAAATAGCGGGTGCTTTTTTGGTTGAGCCCGATGTATTCGGCGATCACCGTGGCTGGTTTATGGAATCCTATTCCTACGAAAAATATAATGCGTGCGGAATCCAAACCCGTTTTTTGCAGGATAATCGCTCCCGCACACAGCATAAGGGCACGCTGCGCGGCCTTCATTGCCAGACGGACCCAAAGGCGCAGAGCAAGCTTTTGACCTGTACGCGCGGCGCGATTTTTGACGTTGCTGTTGATATCCGGCAGGGTTCCCCCACCTATTTAAAATGGATTGGGGTAGAGCTGTCGGAAAATAATAAAAAGCAGATTTTTATACCGAAGGGCTGCCTGCATGGCTTTTTAACCCTGACGGATGATGTAGAGGTTGAATATAAAGTAGATGAATATTATGCGCCGGAAAATGACCGCAGCATTCGCTTCGATGATCCAGCGCTGGGTGTCCTCTGGGGGATGCAGCATCCGATCCTCTCCGCAAAAGATGCAAACGCTCCCCTGCTGGCTGACAGCGATGTCCAGTTTATTTACTCAGTATAAATCAATTCAGAAGTCCATCCAATGAGACGGAGCAGCGATTTCGCCGCTCCTTTTCTCCGCTTTTTATTTATGATCACTTTTATTTCAGCAATGGGAAGGATTATGCAAATGAAGATGCTCGTTACTGGCGCCAAAGGCCAGCTCGGATATGACGTGCTCAAGGAGCTTCACAGGCGCAAAATCCCCTGCCGGGGGGTGGACCGTGAGGATTGTGACATTACCAGTATGCCACAGGTGATACAGCTGATGGAAGCTTATCGCCCGGATGCGGTGATTCATTGCGCGGCATATACTGACGTTAACCGGGCGGAATCGGAGCAATCTCTCTGCATGGATATTAACTACCGTGGAAGCGCCAATATTGCTTCCGCCGCCAACAAAATAGGCGCGAAGCTAATTTATATCAGCACGGATTATGTCTTTGGCGCTTCCGGCGACCGTCCTCTGGAAATATATGATGACAAAAAACCCTTAAACGTTTATGGAGAGACCAAGCTCAGCGGTGAAAACAGCACGCAGATTCTATGCCCCCGCTGTTTTATCGTCCGTACCTCATGGGTGTTTGGTATCAATGGCGCAAATTTTGTAAAAACAATGCTGCGCCTTGGCAAGGAACAAAAAGAGCTCCGCGTGGTAAGCGATCAAATTGGATCGCCAACCTACACCGCCGACCTTGCGCCATTGCTCTGTGATATGGCCATGACGGAGCGATTTGGCGTTTATCATGCCACAAATGAGGGCTTTTGCAGTTGGTACGAATTTGCAAGTGAGATCATCCGCATGGGAAAGCGATCCGCCAAGGTGATTCCTGTGCCCTCTTCAGACTACCCAAGCGCTGCCGTCCGCCCTAAAAATTCACGGCTTTCCAAAAAGAGCTTGGATGAAGCAGGGTTTCCACGGCTGCCGCACTGGAGAGATGCTTTGCAGCGTTACCTTTCTGAACTGGCGATCGCACAGGAAGAAGGCATTCTCAAGGCCTTTTAACAGGATCCCCATAAATGTGATATCCCCCGGGTTCTCACCGGGGGATATTTTTATGACTTCACAGTCGTTCCGCCTGTTGCCGGTTCGTTGACCTCATCCTTGATGCCGATGCGCATACGGTAGCAAAATTCGACCGTAAAAATTTCATCCTCAAAAATTTCTTTGACTCGTTTTTCAAACCGGGCCATACAGAGCCGCACAATTTCCGGCTCCAGGCGAAGCATTGTCTGCAATCCTCCCTGGCTGAGCGCCAGCTGGATAAAACGCTGCGCGTCGCACTCCTCCCGATTGGCAAAAACAATCTCCCTCGTATACCCAAAATATCCGCTTTCCCGGATACGTGCAAGATGCTCTCCCTTTTCCCAACGCTGAAAGCTCTCCCAGTAATCCTTGGTCGCGTTCGCCAGATCCGCAAGCTTGCGCTTCAGGTCGTTATAAGCCTCCTCCGCCTGGCGCCCGCATACAGGCGGCCAATCGCAATCATAGACTGCAAATATCCCGCCGGGCTTCAAAATACGGTTGACCTCCTGTAATGTTGTCTCCGGCTCCATCCAGTGAAAGGATTGGGAGCATGCGACAATATCTGCACACTCCGGCTCCAAGCCTGTCTCATGGGCAAAGGCCTGCACAAACTGTATGTTCGGCTGCCGTCCGCAGTGCTCCTGCGCATAAGAGAGCATGTCCGGGCTGGGATCCACGCCAATCACGTCGCCTGCCGCCTTAGCCCACATTTGCGTGGAAAGACCTGTTCCACAGCCCAAATCTACAACCCTTTGTGGGAAATGCCCCAGATAGTTCACCAAACACTCTGATACAAAGCGCGGGCTTCGTGGCCGCGCTTTATGATATACATCCGCAAACCCCATAAAACGCTCTGCGTTTTTCGTCACATCCATTTTTTCAATCCCCTTTTGTGTCCTTGTTTGTAGGTATGGCGCTCATGCACTTACATACAACCACTGTTTTTACACGCGCTAACGGATCGTATGCAAAACAGCGCCCAGGAAAAAGCTCCTTTGTATGAAAATGTAAGCATAGCGCCACAAAGATAACTGCCGGTCTTTTCCGTGGCGTTTCCAGTTTTCCTCTCATAGAAAGGAAAAGCTAACGATTTGTAAATGCTATTTATTTAAGCTATTGCTATTATAGTATATGCTTTCACGACTTGCAATAGAAATTCCAAAATCTTTTCATCTTTCACAGCAAAAACAGCTTTTATCGATTGTCAAAAATGCGCCGGTGCGGCATCGCCACCGGCGCTCTATCTCACAATTTGGAAGCGTGTCCCGCAGCCTCCAGCAGCTCCGCAGCCCCTTGAAGCTGCACAGGCGTGATTTCCTCCATTCCGCCCATGATACGGGCGAGCTCCCGCTTACGCCCCTCAAGATCAAGCGCATTCACCTGCGTATAGGTTTTATCCATATGTACCGTTTTTTGAATCAGCAGATGGCAATCCGCCTGCGCTGCGATTTGTGCTAAATGCGTAACGCAAACCACCTGGCGCCCTGCGGATACCTGCTTTAGCTTTAATGCGATTTTCTGTGCTGCGCGCCCGCTGACGCCCGTATCGATTTCATCAAAAATCAGCGTACCAACTTCATCACTTCCGGAAAGCACATTTTTAATTGCCAACATGATGCGGGATAACTCACCGCCAGATGCAATTTTAGCCAGCGGCCGTGGAGGCTCTCCAGGATTTGCAGAGATGAGAAAGGCAATCTCATCCGCACCGTTTGGCCCTGGTTTCCCCTGCTCCTGTTGAACAAGGAAATGCACATGGGGCATATCCAGATAAGCAAGCTCACTCTCCACCTGCCGGGCGAATTGTTCCCCGGCCTTTCGGCGCATTTCAGAGAGCGTGACCGCCAGCGCCTTGATCTCGCGCACGGTCTCCCGCCGTTCCTCCGTCAATTTCTGGATACGTTCTTCTGAAAAAGAGATATCCTCCAGCTCTTTTCTGGCTTTTTCCAGATAAGAGAGCATCTCTTCCTCCGTTTCCCCGTATTTTCGGGATAGTTTATATAACAGATCCAATCGCTCCTCAATACGCTCCAAATCGCCTGGATCGTAAGCAAGCGTATCAAACGCATTGCGGATTTCCTCAGAACAAGCCTCCAGATTATAGGAGATATCCAGCACCGTCTGTCCGGTTTTTTCGATGGAGCCATCATATCGGGCAGCCGTTTGCAGCTGCGCAGCCGCATCAGACAAAAGCTGAACGGCCCCGGCGGAATCCTCTGTACCCTGAATGGCGTCGTAGGCAAAACGCAGGCTCTGAAGAATTTTCTCGGCATTCATACAGCGTGCCCGCTCCTGGTTGAGCCGTTCACGCTCTCCAACCTGTAAGTCCGCAGCTTCCAGCTCATCAATTTGAAAGCGAAGCAGATCGGTTCTGTGCAGCTTTTCCTCCTCATCCATCTGTAAATCATTCAATGCGCGCCGGATTTTTACATATTTTTCATAAAGTGCATGGTATTTTTCTAAAAGCGCTCCATCCTGTGCGAGCGCGTCAATAAAATGGATATGCTTATCCGGAGAAAGCAGGGATTGGCTGTCATGCTGACCATGAATATTAATCAATTCGGCGCCAAGCTGACGCAGCATAGAAACCGTCGCCGTTTTACCATTGATGCGGCAGACGCTCCGGCCATCCGCTCCTATGGCGCGCTGTATTAAAAGGCTCCCATCCTCCTCTGGCTCCAGGCCAAAGGATTGCAGCACCTGTTTGGCATTGCGGGAAAGGTCAAAAAAAAGCGCCGATACCTTAGCGGAGGAAGCGCCCGACCGTACAAGCTCCCGGGAGGTTCGCTCGCCAAGCACGGCATTGATCGAGTCAATAATAATTGATTTGCCGGCGCCCGTCTCGCCGGTGAGCACATTCAGCCCCCGGTCAAAGGTGATTTCAGCCTTTTCAATCACGGCGATATTTTCAATTTGAAGGCTTGCGAGCATACAGACCATGCCTTTCTGAAACAGATTATCCGTTTTGTATCATTTGATCCAGTGAGTTTTTCAGCTGCTGTGTCAATTCCGGAGTGCGGCAAAGCACGAAAATGGTATCGTCCCCTGCCAGCGTTCCAACAATCCCATCGAAATGCATGGCATCAATAGCGGCACAGGCAGCCTGCGCCATACCAGAATAGCATTTTACCACGCAGACATTGCCCGCAAAATCGACAGAAACCACGGAACCGGAAAAAATCGTATAAAATTTTGCAAGGTATTCATCCCCTTGCGCCGCACCCACCATATAGCGGTATTGGCCGTTGGAGGACATTGCTTTCACAAGGCGAAGCTCTTTGATATCGCGTGAAATTGTAGCCTGGGTCACTTCAAATCCATTTTCCTTTAATCTTGTCAGCAGCTCATCCTGGGTAGTAATCTCATATTTCTGAATCAGTTCCAAAATTAACGTATGCCGTTTTCGTTTCACCCTGCGGGCCCCCTCCCAAAAAATTTCGCCTGTAGCCGGTCTATAAAGGTATCATGCTTGATTCGGATAAAATCCGCATAAGTATCGGCTTTTGCCACATGCAGCACACAGCCGTCGGAAGCTTCGACCGTTTCTCCGTCACAGGAAAGATAAACGCCGCCTCCATCCCTCGTTATGGCGCTGATCGTAAGATTGGCCTGTGCGCGAAACACCATCGGCCGGCTGAAAAGCGTGTGCGCGCAAACTGGTGTAAGCAACAGACACTCCAGCGCAGGGTCTATCACAGGCCCTCCTGCCGACAGGGAATAGGCGGTAGACCCCGTCGGCGTGGAAACGAGCATCCCATCCGCCATATACCGGGCGACCGGCTTTCCATCGCATGATGCGCTGCACTCGAGCAGGCGAAGCGCTTCCCCCCGCACAAAAGCAACGTCATTGATGCATTGTGCCCGATAGCATTCCTGACCGTTCTTTTCCAATTTTACATCAAGCAACATTCTCCGGTCAATCGTAAAATGATTTTCTGCCAGATTTTGCAGCATGGCGATCTCATGAGGCTCCAGGCCGGCCATAAATCCAAGCCGCCCCGCGTTAATACCGAGCACCGGCTTTTGCAAAGGGGCGGCCAATTTGGCATCGTGGATCATCGTCCCATCGCCGCCGATGGAAATTACATAATCACAGGCCAGCAACGCCTCCCGCTCCGGCAGGAAAGAAACCTCCTCCTGTGCAAAAGCATCCTTTACCTGTTCACACATGATGCACTCGGCGCCCAGGGCCTTGCCCTGCCGGCAGACGGCGCGCGCAATTTCACGTGCATCTTTTCTTGTCAGGTTCGGCAAAACGGCCAGCTTCATACGCCTTCTCCTCCCGTTCCTTCAGCGAACGATCCTTCTTTTCCTTTTTCCAGGGCAATATGCGCCTGCGAAACAACCTCTTCTACCGGTATAGGGAAGATGGTGGGGGCAGAAACGCCCTTTTGTAAAAAGACCAGGTATTCAATATTCCCTTCCGGCCCTTTGACAGGAGAAAAGCTAAGCCCTCCGACGATAAAGCCGGTTTCCTCCGCCAGGGCGCAAACTGTCCGAATTACGTCCTTATGTACGGCCGGGTCGCGCACAACGCCTTTTTTACCCACCCGTTCTCTCCCAGCCTCAAACTGAGGCTTAATCAGGCAGACGGCCTCCCCTTTTGCTTTTAATAATCGAAACAAAACAGGCAGGATCAGCCGCAGGGAAATAAAAGAAACATCAACGCTTGCAAAGTCAATTTCCTCCGGAATCTGCTCCTGTGTGACATAACGAAAGTTGGTGCGTTCTAAATTGACCACTCGCGCGTCCGTGCGCAGCTTCCATGCAAGCTGGCCATAGCCAACGTCAATTGCATAGACACGCTCCGCTCCATTTTGCAGCATACAATCAGTAAAACCACCTGTGGACGCGCCAACATCCATGCAGGTTTTCCCCTCTAAAACAATCGGAAAGCATTGCAGGGCTTTATTGAGCTTGAGCCCGCCTCTGCTGACGAAGGGGAGCTGACGGCCGTGCAGCTTAACCTGATCCTCAGCCGTGACGCCAAGCCCGGCTTTGGAGGCTTTTTGACCGTTGACATAAATCTGACCGGCCATGATAAGCGCCTGTGCTTTTTCACGGCTCGGGGCAAGGCCTCGCTCAAAAACGGCAACATCAAGCCGTTGTTTGCCCATGCTCTTCCGCCTCCCTCAAAATAGCCTGAACCATACCGTCCGTATCCATATGGTACTTTGTCAACAGGGAGGGGATGGAGGCCTGATGAACAAAACAATCCTCCACCGCGATCAGATGAAAGCGCCCCTGAAACCCCTTCTCCAACAACATGGCGGCGAAATGCTCGCCTACGCCGCCCGTGCGCACGCCTTCCTCAAAAAAATAAATCTGCTCCCCCAGGCTGGCGGATTGAACCGCGCGGATATCAATCGGCTTGATTCGGTTAAGTTTTAGGATGCGGGCGCTGATTCCCTTGTCTCGCAACTGTTCCAGCGCAGCACATGCATAGGGGAAAAGCCTGCCGAAGGTGACGATCACAGTTTTCGCCCAAGCCTCCCCATAGTGGGTAAAGGCATCATATGTAGGCGCATAATCAGCCGGGAGCTCCCGCTGCGTTCCACGCGGATAACGCACGGCGACAATCCCTTTATCAATGTACAGAGCATTCCCCAAATAACTTTTCAGCTCCCAGAAATTTGAGGGGGCGTAAACCGTCAGACCCGGCACACTGTTCAGCAGCGCCATATCGAACAGGCCCTGATGTGTTTCTCCATCCTCCCCGACAAAGCCGGCGCGATCAATCGCCAAAACGATTTTATTGCCCTGTAAAGCGGCATCGTGAATCAGCTGGTCATAGCACCGCTGCAAAAAGGTGGAATAGACCGCAAAGACCGGCAGCATATGATTTTTTGCCAGCCCAGATGCAAAAGTAACCGCATGCTCCTCTGCAATGCCGACATCGAAGAAACGGTCCGGAAAAGCCTTGCCGAATGCATCCAGCCCCGTCCCTAATGCCATGGCGGCTGTGATGGCGCAAATTCGTTCATCCTTCTGAGCAAAATCGCACAGCGCTCTACCAAACATTTCTGAAAAGCTAATGCCGGAAAACAATGGCTCCCCCGTGTTGACGTCAAATTTGGAGATCCCATGGAACTGGCTGGGTGCGCGCTCGGCAAAATCATAACCCTTGCCCTTAATCGTATTGATGTGCAATAAAACCGGCCGATGCCGCAGCTTGGCACTTTCCAGCGCCTCCTGAAGCTGATCCAGATTATGCCCGTCAATCGGCCCCATATATTGAAAGCCCATATCTTCAAAAATTGTGCTCTGATAGATCAGATTTTTAATCGCGGATTTGGAGCGAAACACTGCATTTGAGAGCTTCCTGCCCACCAGAGGAATGTGGTTTAAAAAGCTCTCCACATGCGCCTTCAGGCGAAAATAGCCCGGTTTGGAGCGGATAACCGCCAGATATCGCGCCATAGAGCCCACGTTATGCGAAATGGACATCTCGTTGTCATTCAAAATCACGATCAGCCTGCTGTGCGTCCTGCCCGCGTTATTCAGGCCTTCATACGCAAGGCCGCCTGTCAAAGCGCCATCCCCGATTACCGCCACTACATAATGATCGTCCTTCGCCAATTTTTTCGCTGCGGAAAGTCCATATGCAGAGGAAATCGAGGTGCTGCTGTGACCGCTGTAAAAAATATCGTGCTCGCTTTCGTTGGGACGCTCAAAGCCGGAAAGGCCGTTCTCCATGCGCAGGGTAGAAAACTGGGCGTAACGCCCGGTCAGCAGCTTGTGTGTGTAGGCTTGGTGGCCTACGTCAAACACAAGCTGATCCCTTGGGGAATCAAAAACACGGTGAAGGGCGATTGTAAGCTCTACTACGCCCAAATTGGATGCTAAATGGCCGCCTGTCTGCGACACGGTTTCCACCAGGACGCTCCGAATCTCAGCGGCCAACTCCCCAAGCTCACTTTTTTTCAGCTTTTTAACATCGTCTGGAGATTGTATGTGTGAAAGGATTGGTTTCTCGTTCATGTCAGCAATGCTCCTAACAGACAAAATGGACGGCTCGCTTGAAAACAGCGGGTTTATCCGCACCCCGTGGCCCAATATACGCTGTTTTCAGGCATCCCTTATTTTTCGCGTGTTGCGAGCCGTTCGGTCAGCTCAAGCAAAAATGCAGCCCGCTCCCCAAAGGATTCCGTCAAAATTTCTCGGGCCTTTGCCGTCAGTTCTGTGACCAGACGTCGGGCGGCGTCAAGGCCCAGCAGGGAAACGTAGGTAGATTTTTCCTTCTCCGCATCGCTTCCGATGGGTTTCCCGAGGAGCTCGCTGCTGCCCGTCACATCCAGAATATCATCGACAATCTGAAACGCAAGGCCAATACAGGAGGCATAGAGAGAGGCCGCCCTGCAAGCCTGCTCATGAGCGCCTGCCACCACACAGCCCATCTGCGCCGCAGCGTCAATCAACGCCCCGGTTTTCAGCGCGTCCATCACCTTCAGCCGGTCGAGCGGAATCTGTTTGCCCTCGCTGGCCAAGTCAATCACCTGACCGCCGATCATGCCGCTGCCGCCTGCCG
>USBP01000013.1 GCA_900552985.1 uncultured Oscillospiraceae bacterium | reverse complement strand
GGCCTTGCCTGCCTGATGCGGCGCGGTGTTTTGATTGGTTTTGTGGGGGCTGCGCTGTTACCCGGCGATTGCCCGGTAAACCCAGTTGACGAAATTGATCGGGATCAGCTTTACGCCAAGCGCCTGCAGCTGGCCGTTCAGTTTCGATTTCACCTGTGTAATATTGCCTACGCTGCGCAGCACAAGCGCTTTTTGCAACTGCTCAGCGGTGCCCCCCGCCTGCACCGGGCCATGCACCGTCACCTGCTCGTCCGGCAACAGATCAAAGAAATTATCCGTCAGATTGCCGTCAAACAGGGGGCTGTCAATAAACAGGCTGCGCGCAAACGCATCAGAGGATACGGTAACGCTCGCCTTGCCGTCGCACACCGCCACCTCGCAGTGGAACCTGCTGTCCGGCAGGCGGCAATCACGCTCCTTTTCAAAGAGCAGCGTCTTGCGGGAAACGGGCGTGCCGTCCGCCGCATTCAGCTGGGCAACAAATACGCAATCCGCACGCGCGGCGCCCTTGAGGATCGCCTTACACTCCATGCGCACCACACGCGCAACCCCCGTCGCCGGGGCGGAAACGGTGAAGTGCTTTTCAAACACCGGCGTGCCGTCAAAGCGGAGCACCCGGCAGGACAGCGATCCCGTAAACGGAGCCGCTTTGTCGTTGATTACAAAAAGCTTGAGCTCCTTGCGGGTATCTTCAATCGAAACCATTACCGGCTCGTTGAAGTGGCGAGCACCGTAATGCAGCGCTTTGAACCGGCCAAAATAATCGATGCCCGCCCAGGAGCAAACGGGCCAGCAATCATTGAGCTGCCAGTACAGCGAGCCGTTGCAGCGGCCGCGGTTGCGCCGCCAGTGCTCCGTTGCGTCGCGCACGCCCTCCAGCTGGATCATCTGCGTCAGATACAGCAGATCATCAAAACGCTCCGGCAGGAGATACTGCGAGGCGATATAGTAAATCATCTTCCGGTTTCCACTCGGGCTCTTCTGATGCGCGTTGAACACCGGGCTGGTCAACGCCTTATCCTCCGGCCTGGCAAAAAAGTTCACAGTAGAAATGCTCGGCATGGACTCCAGGCCGAACTCGCTGCAAAAGCGCGTGAGGTGCCTGCGGTAGAAATTCAGCGGCTGCAAGCCGTGCCACACCTGCCACAGGTGCGTATCGCCCGCATCATCGCTGTGGATATCCTGCAAATACCCCGTCCCGCAGGGAGAACCGGAGATAAAGGGCGTTTGGTCATCCAACGCTTTCACAAAATCGGGCAGGATCTGGTAGAAAAAGATTTCCGTCCACTGGTTGAGCTTAACATACGCCTTCCAGCCCATGGACATATCCTCAATCTCATTGTTTCCGCACCAGAGCGACAGGCTTGCATGGTGGCGCAGGCGGCGCACATTGCAGGTGATCTCCTGCTTAACGCTCTCGAGAAACGCCTCCTCATAAAACGGATAGGGCGCACAGGCAAACATGAAATCCTGCCAGACCAGAATCCCGTATTCATCGCAGATATCATAAAAGGAATCCGTCTCATAATAGCCGCCGCCCCAAATACGGATCATATTCATATGGGCAGCCTGGCAATCCCAAAGGAGCTTCCGCTTTTTGTCATCATCCGCACGCGTGATAAACGAATCCATCGGGATATAGTCGCCGCCCTTTGCAAACAGCGGAACACCGTTTAACACGAATTGGAAGTTATGCCCCCACTGATCCTTCTCCCGGTTGAGAACAATCGTGCGCAGGCCGATTCGCCTGGCAGTTTCGTCGAGCGCAGTTTCCCCCTGCAAAAGCTCCGCCTTCACGGTGTAGAGGGGCTGAATCTCCCTGTCGGAAAGGTCGTTGGTCCACCACAGCTGCGGGTTCTCTACGGTAAAGGCGCATTCCGCCTCCAACCCCGTAGCCGTGGCATGGCCAAGCGCCTCCCCTGTGGGGGAAAGCAGCGTAAAGCGGAAGGCCGGCTCCCTCTCCCCCTGCTCTGTAACCCACTCCGCCGTGGCCTTAACCGTCACATCCACCACGCCGTCATGGTGGCTTTGGCGGATGCGTGTTTCCACAATCCGGGCGCATTGATAGCCTCGCAGGGAAATATCGCGCGTGACGCCGCTGATCGGGATTGTCGGGCCCCAATCCCAGCCGAAATGGCACTGCGCCTTGCGCATATGAGAGGCGCCCGTTACGCTTTGCCCATTGCCGGGCACGTGCTCGCGCTTCTCCTCTTCCCGCAGGAATTGCAGCGGAGAGAAAAACAGAATGCGCAGTTCATTTTTGCCCTCGTGCAGCAGCTGTTTGACCGGGAAATCATAGGTCAGGTGCATGTTTTTCCCCTTCCCCACCAACATGCCGTTGACCGAAACTTCACAGAGGGTATCAAGCATTTCACAATGCAGCAGAATCTCATCCATTGCAAGCAACTCCTGCCCCACTGTAAAGAAGCGGCGATATTCCCAATCCTTCTCGCCCACCCACTTGCTCTTCTCCTCATTCTGGCCAATGAAGGGATCCTCTATCGCCCCAATCGCCAGCAGGTCGTTGTAGTTGCAGCCGGGCACCTCCGCCGGCAGCCACTCCTCTTTCCCCGCTTCGCGGAATTGCCAAACGCCGCGTGCGCCGTTTAATGATTGCTCCAACATAACAAAACCATCCTTTCTTCTATTATCGCACTTCTATCAGGCCAGTCTCTCTTTTCTGAAAATTTTTCCAGATGCGAACAGCTGCAACGCTCAGCACAATCGCCGCCCCAGCCAAACCCATCCACAACAGGATGGTCGCATCCCAGGAAAAGTGGTTTAAAAGATATCCTGTGCCGAAATTGGACACACCGCAGCCAATATAGGCCACGCTGTTGAGAAAGCCGGACATAGAGCTTGTGCGCCCATACCGGCTGAAATGCAATGGAATGAACGTGATCATCATCACGTTGACCCCAAACATGGAGGTCGTAATTCCGGCCAGGCACAAAATGGTCAGCAGCATGCTCCGATCCCCCCAGAAGAGCAGCACTGCCAGCAGCCCGAGCGCCGCGGCAAAAAACACGCCGGCCGTTGCAGGCTCGCTGCGTATGTATCGGTTGAGCCATTTGGCAACGTAGGCCCCCGCCACATTGACAACCGGCAGAAGCATCGTCAGCGCGAGCGAAACGCTGCTATCCGCCGCAAAAATCTCCACGATATAGGTGGGCACCCACTGTGTCACGCCATCCTTCAGCGTGCCATGCACCGCAATCGGAATCAGTAACAAAATCAGGCCGGAGGAGGCAAACATCTTCAAAAACGGCTTTAACGGCAGTTTGTCCGGCCCACTTTCCGCCTGAAGAGCGGCGGGCTGAGTAACCTTCTCCATTTTCGGCAGAAGCCGCCCCGTACCGACGAACCAGACGACGCTCGCACCCAACACAATTGCACCGCAGACGAAGAACACGCCATTCCACGGCAGGCACTTCAGCGCAAGCAGGCTGACCCCATAGCTTGCAAGCGTCCCAAGCGGCACGGTGGTGGAGATATCAATTCCAAATTTTGCCTTGCCCTTTTCATCGTAATACTCCCCGGCAATGCGCAGAATCGGCGACCAGACCATAGATTGCACAAAGCCGTTTAATCCCCAGAAGAAAATCAGTACGCCGTAGCTGTGCAAAAAAAACAGGGAGATATTGCACAGAGCCGAAACCAGCAGCCCGCCGAATACCATCTGGCGCGGCGCAATGCGGTCGCCGAGAAAACCGTTGATAAACTGCCCAACACCGTAGGTAATAAAAAAGCAGGAGGAGACGGAGGCAATCTGTGACTTACTAAAAAGAGCAAGCGCGCTCAACTCCGGCATAACGGCCGAAAAATTGAGCCGGCAGATGTAGGTGGCAAAATAGGCCGCCCAACACAGCTGGAACAGCCTCTTTTCATGGGCGTCGAAGCCCGCTCGATTGTGACGCATCCTTTTACCCCTTATCCTGAAAAATGAACCGTGATTACTATACCATCCGTGCCCCTGAAAATCAATCGTTTCCCGTCTGCTTTTTTTAATCAACCGCCCAGACCGGGGAGCGCCGCTCTCCTCCACACGGATTCCCGCTCGCAGCACAAAAAATCCATCTTGCCTTTTACTGTGCATTCGGCTATACTGAGGGCGGTAAAATGCGAAAAACAGAAGGGGGAAATTGCCATGTCGCTGACGCAGAAGCTTACCTGGCATTTTGATACCACACAGTCGGAGAAGGATTACATACAGGCCGTCCAGGTCAGCGGAATTTTTGAAAACACATGCGCCGCGGCCTATCCGCAAACGGTCACGGCGCGCCTGATTCGCGAGCATTTCACGGATACAGATTGCGGCAAGCGCAAAAAGGCGCTGATCATTGGATTTGACGGCGCGCGGGCGGACGGTATGCTCAACCTCGTCAAATCCCGCGACCCGAAGCTGGCCGTCACAAATGAAGACAGCCGTTTGAGCGCCGTGTGCGCCCTGAAGAAACAGGGCGGGCTTTACCTGACCTACACGGGAGGCGAGCCGGGCGACCGGGCAACGCGGCAGGAGACCAGCACTGCGCCGGGCTGGGCTTCCATTTTAACCGGCGTTTGGGCGCGGGAGCACGGCGTTTATGGTATGGATACCTTAAAAGAGGAATATCCTACCGTGCTGCTGGAGCTTGCACGCAGGGGAATCTCCGCCCGCTTCTACGGCCTGTGGCCCACACACTTCACACACACCTATAAAGGGGAGATAGAAACCGCAAAACGGGAGCGGCTCCCGCTCGAGCACCTGCACTGTAAGGATGAAAACGATCTTCACGAGCAGCTGCTCCACGCAATCGATGCGGACGCAGACTGCATTTTCGGCATCTATGAAGGGCCGGACAGCTGCGGCCACGGGATCGCCTTCAGCAACCACAACTATTTCTACACCAAAAGCATTTCCGACTGCGACCGCTGCGCCTATGAGCTGATGGAGCGCGTGCGCGCACGCGAGAGCTACGAGAAAGAGGATTGGCTCATTCTCATTACCTCCGACCACGGCGGGCACAAGACCCGGCACGGCACCCAGAAAATACAGGATCGGATGACCTTTTTGGCCAGCAGCAAAAAAATAGAAGCACTGTAAGGCGGGGTACATCGCCTTTGAAATTTTCATATGAAAATAAATGGGGTTGTGAGAGAACTGATGAAAAAATTGCTTTGTATTTTCCTCGCCTGCGCGTTGTGTCTATGCGCTTTCAGCAGCTCGGCACTGGCTGCGGGGGAGACTGTGCGCAGCACCTATGTGAAAATCACAGGGGACGGGTTTGTGGCGGATACCTTCTGCGGCGTGCCCGCCTATTACAACCTGAGCAGCGACATCCAGTGCAACGAGTATATCATGCGGTTTTACAGGCAAGCATACGGCCTAGAGGTATACGCCTACTTTGGCTTTGGCCTCCAGATGGTGTCGCCGGGCTATGATTTCAAAAAGACCAGCAGCCCGAAGCCGGGCGATGTCTACTACTCTCCCGCAGAAAAGCGCGGTAAATCCTACGATCACTGGGCGATTGTGAAATCCTATGATGCCAGCGCGCGCACGATCACCGTGATCGAGCAAAACTACTCCTACACAAAAAACGGCGCGCCGCACGCCAGCGTCAACCGCGTGGTGCGCTTCCCCTACAGTACCTATGACGTTTATGCGCCCATTTCGACCACCGGCGGCGCTGTTCCGGCTCTCGATCTGCCGGAGACGACCACAAAGCGCCCCACAACCACAAAGAAGCCTGCCACAACGAAAAAGCCTGTGACCACCAAAAAGCCCACCACCCAAAAAGCAACAGCCGCCTCCACCACAGCCCCGTCTACTACCGTAACCACGCAACCTGCCACGGAGCTCACCTCAGCTGCATCTACGCTCCCCAATGAAACAACCGCCCGCGCCATAACAACGCAAGCGGCTGCCGCCAATGCGCAGACAGAGCAGCCCGCCGGGCGCTCAAAGCTGCTCCTTTCGATTTTAGGCGCCGTATTGGCGGCGTTGCTCCTCGCGGCTATCGTGCTGCTCGTGCGGCGGAAAAGGCGTTTATAAAGGCTGTTAAAATCTGATAAACGGATGAAAAAAGCGGGTTTCCCTGGCCGTTGAGCGAGGGGAACCCGCTTTTTTTATTCCCGCTCCCGTCAAGCGCAGCGCGGTGCGGGAATCCTGCCCGCACCGCAGTCACATCAATTCTAAATAAAAAATAAATAAACTCTAACCAATTTACAACAAACGCTCTTGTGTTTTGCCAAGGAACATGATAAAATAGTACAAAATTATATAGAAAAAGGAGCTATGCAAATGGGGAAGCTGAATCAATTGGATAAAAGCGCCGCAAGCAAAGGCGCGGGGATTAACACCCTGTGGCAATTCGTGAAGTTTATTGTGGTCAGCTTGGGTGCTTTTGTGATCCAAACCGTTTTGCCGCTTATCATTCAACTATTTATGTCTGAGGAATTCCTGAGCCGTCCCTACGAATTTTTTGTATTTCAATCCGAGGGCGGCCTGGATAATGGCTTGGGTATTTTTATCGCTGCTACGGCGAGCAATATCATCGCGCAAATCGTGGCTTTTTTCATTAACCGTGAGAAAACGTTTAATTCCAGCGCGAACATTGCTGTAACGCTGCCAATCTACATTGTTTTTACGATTGCGTTGATCTGCTTCTCCGCATGGCTGACCCCAACGCTGCAGGGCTTCCTTGTGAGCAAGGAGCTGAGCACAGAGCTTGCGCTCTTCATCACCAGCGCAACCTGCGGCGCCATTCAATTCTTCCTGTATTTCCCGGTTGATAAGATCCTGTTCCACAAAAAGAAAGAGGAAAAAACAGAGGAAAAGGAAAACGCCAAGGTTTAATTCCATCGGCTGTTCCTCAAATGGATAGGGATTCGTCTGTTCTATAAAAACCAGCCAGCTTGATGAAAGCAAAAATCAAGCTGGCTGTATTCCGTTTTACATAAAAGGAGGAGGGAATATGGCGTTAAAATACGCTGATCTCATTGCAAAAATGACGCTGGAGGAGAAGGCCAGCCTCTGCTCTGGCCACGATTTCTGGCACAGCGAAGGGGTAGATCGTGTGGGAATCCCCTCCGTGATGCTCACGGACGGTCCGCATGGCATCCGTAAGCGAGCAGAAAAATCCAGCGAAAAGAGCCATTCTGTGCTCAAGGGCGCGCCCGCGATCTGCTACCCCACCGCATCGGCCACTGCCTGCTCATGGGATACTGAGCTGATCTACGAGATGGGGCAGGCATTGGGGGATGAGTGCCGTAAAGAAAAGGTTTCCGTGTTGTTGGGGCCGGGCGTCAATATCAAGCGCTCGCCCCTGTGCGGCAGGAACTTTGAATATTTCTCCGAGGATCCCCTGCTTGCCGGCGAGATGGCCGCCGCTTTCATCAACGGCGTGCAGAGCAAGGGCATCGGCACCTCAATCAAGCACTATGCCGCCAACAACCAGGAGACCCGCCGCATGACGGTGAACGCGGTTGTGGATGAGCGGACACTGCGCGAAATTTATCTGACGCCCTTTGAAATTGCCGTCAAAAAAGCGCAGCCGTGGACAGTCATGTGCGCCTATAACCGTTTAAACGGCACCTACTGTGCGGAAAACAAATGGCTGCTGACAGACGTACTGCGTGGGGATTTCGGCTTCAAAGGCCTCGTGGTGACCGACTGGGGCGCAGAAAATGACCGTGTGGAGGGCCTGCTGGCCGGCCAGGAGCTGGAAATGCCCTTCTCCGGCGGTACAAACGATCAGGCGATCGCACAGGCAGTGCGGGATGGAAAAATCTCTGAGGATTTCCTGAATCAGATGGTGGATCACCTGATCGACCTGGCCAAAAAGAGCGAGGAAACGCTCGGAGAATACACCTACAACGCACAGGAGCACCATGCCCTTGCGCGGAAAATTGCCGGCCAGTGCATGGTGCTGCTGAAGAATGACGGTGGCCTTCTGCCGCTGAGCAAGCAGAAGCGGGTCGCCGTCATTGGTGAAATGGCTAAAAAGCCGCGCTATCAGGGCGCGGGCAGCTCGTTAATCAACCCCATCCAGCTTGACTGTGCCTATGATACCATGGTGCAGGAGGGCATCTCTGTGGATTATGCGCCCGGCTACTCCACGGAGAAAAAGAATAAAACCCCGGACGATGCGTTTATCGCCGAGGCCGTGGCAAAGGCGAAGAGCGCACAAGCAGCCATCGTCTTTGTCGGCCTGACAGACGAATATGAAACGGAGGGCTGCGACCGCCGTCACATGCAGCTGCCCCCGCTGCACAACCGTCTGGTGGAGGAGGTGGCGAAGGCCAACCCCAACACCATCGTCGTCCTGGCGGGCGGCGCAGCAGTGGAGCTGCCCTGGGCAGACCAGGTGCCTGCCATCCTGCACAGCCATCTCTGCGGGCAGACAAGCGGCAGCGCCGCAGTCGATATTCTGTTTGGCGACGTCAACCCAAGCGCCAAGCTGGCGGAGACTTACCCCATGGCGCTCTCCGACGTTTCCAGCACAAACTACTTCCCTGGCACTACGGTTTCTGTGGAATACCGCGAGGGCATCTATGTAGGCTACCGGTACTACGACAAGGCAGAGATTCCCGTCCGATTCCCGTTTGGCTACGGCCTCTCCTACACCACATTTGCCTACAGTGGTCTGACCCTTTCTGCCGCCCAAATGCAGGATACCGACACGCTTACCGTCAGCTTCAAGGTGAAAAACACCGGCAATATGGACGGCGCAGAAATTGCACAGATTTATGTGGCCGATGAGGAGAGCACGATCTACCGCGCCCCGAAGGAGCTCAAGGGCTTCCGGAAAATCTTCCTGAAGGCGGGCGAAGAAAAAACTGTTTCGGTCACGCTGGGCAAGCGCGCCTTCGCCTACTATAACACCACGCTGGGCGATTGGCATGTAGAGAGCGGCAAGTTCCGCATTCTGGTTGGCGCTTCAAGCCGAGATATCCGCCTGGAGGGCAGCGTTGAGGTGCAATCCACTGTAGAGGCCAGTATTCCGGATTACAGGGCTAGCGCCCCCTCCTATTATGCGGGCTCTGTCACCCAAGTGCCGGATGCCGAGTTTGAGGCCGTGCTGGGCCATGAAATTCCGCCGTCGAAGCGGGATGACAGCCAGCCGCTCAACCTCACCAGCACCTTTGAGGATGCGAAAAACGGCAAGTGGGGCGGGCGCCTGAACCGCCTGATGGGTAAGATGATTGATCCGGATTCCATGGCTGCCGGGCTTGCCCTCCAATCCCCCATCAAGCTTTTCATTGCGGACAGCATGGGTGTTCTCAGCCCCGATATGGCGCAGGGCCTGCTGCTGATTTTAGGGGAAGATAAATTTGCCAAGGGCTTGGGCAAAATCCTCAAGGGCGTTCCCGGCGCGCTCAAACGATTGCCAAACCTGTTGAAATCGCTGTAAAGCCGGCTTTGCCGCTTTCTCTTGAGCACCGACCGTAATAAAAAAGCTGAATGAAAACGCACACAGGGCAGATGGCCGCATGCGACGGGTATTTCACCCGTTTCACGCGGCCTGTTCTGTAGTGCTTTTTTTTGATGGATTTCTCCTTTTAGGGGCCGCTGGATTCCGGCCTTCTCTCTGATGATTTGGAAAATTTATCGAATTTTTATTAAAAAATAATTTTTATCTTGTTTTTATATATTGCATATGTTATAACCAATGTGTATTTGGGGGGATCAAATACAAATCTGATCATCAGAAAAGGGGAAAAGAAAATGGCATTATTCAAAAACATTGTGCTGACCATCCTGCTGATTGTCGCACAGCTGTGCGGAATCAACGTGGATAACTGCCCGCTGTTTGAGGATGCAACATTTACCAGCGCGGAGATCAGTGCCTTGGCAGAGTATGAAAACCTGGCGGCGGGCGCCGAAATCCTCGGCCCGGAGCGGGATGCCATCGAAGGAGTGACGGATGGGAAATACCTCACCGGCGTTACGCTGCACGCAGGCGACAACCTCTATCTCAAATTTCCGCAGCCAATCGACTGCAACAGCATCGTCCTGCAGGAAACATTGAATAAGATCGTCATCTCCTCCGACCCGCTGGAAGGCGGTACAAAGCAGTTCAGCATTTATGCCTCCCTCAATGGGAGGGAGCAACTCATTTACCGGAATGACAAAATCGATTCCTACCGGCTGTGCACCTTCCCCACCGTTACGTGCGACACCATCCGTATCCGCTGCGACCAATGCAGGTTCAGCGCCAAGCTGAACGAGATCGGCGTTTACAATGTGCAGAAAACGCAGCAAAATTTCCGCATCAATGATTATTTCGTCTATGATGGCCTAGATTATGCAAACAACGAAAAATTTAAAGGTTATCTCGATACTGTGACAGATCTGACTCTGTTCTTAGGTGTTGTTGGCATTAATGCGAACGGCGAAGTCACCTTTTCGCCAGATAAGGCAACCTTTGCCGACCGCCTCAACAATGTGCGCGCTGCAATCGGCGACCGGGATATCAAGCTCTACTGTAACGTTTTCTCTGCTGATGCTGACGCTGCCTTCTTCAGCAACAGCAAAAAGCTGGCTGCTAATCTGGCTGATTTTGTAACGGAATTTTCCCTTGACGGTGTGGATTTCGATTGGGAATATCCCGACACCTCGGAGGATTGGGATGCCTACAACCAGCTTGCGTTGGATTTGCGGGCGGAATTTGATAAAATCGGGAAGAAATTTTCTTTCGCGACCGCCGGATGGAATATGAAATTCTCTGAGGAGGCAATCGAAGCGATCGATTACTTCAACCTCATGGTCTATGACAATACCAGCCAAGATAGCGACGGATATCATGCTACATTCAAGCACGCTACAAGTGCAATTGAACGGTTGCATTATCAGGGCTATGACCTGCAAAAAATCTGCCTCGGCATCCCGTATTACGGCAGAAATATCCGGTTTGGAAACAACGACGGCGCCCGCTGGTTCAGCTATTTTAACAGCAGAATCAAAGACCCATGGACTAATGTTGGGACTATGCCCGTCGATATAGGGGACGGTACTGTTACCATGCAGAAAGGGTATTTCAACGGCTACGCCATGGTGCGGGATAAAACCGCTTACGCGATCGATATGGGCTTGGGCGGAATCATGACCTGGCATACCATGGAGGATCTCCCGGTTGAGGAAAGCCTTTCGCTGCACAGGGCTGTTCAGGAGGCCTGCGAGCAGCGGCTCGCGCAATAAGGGCATTCTTTGAAGGGCACAAAAATATACATACACAACAATCCCGTCAGCCTCCTCTTTATGGCTGGCGGGATTGTTTTATCAAAAACTCAATTGTTCTGTTTCAAATCGTTTTCGCGGATTGCCACCCGGCGGATTTTACCATTGACCGTCTTGGGCAGTTCCTCCACAAATTCCACTACGCGCGGGTATTTATAAGGGGCGGTTTCGCGTTTGACATGATCCTGAAGCTCTTTTTTCAACGCTTCGCTTGCCTCAAAGCCCGGGCGCAGCACAATGGTTGCCTTCACAATGTTACCGCGCAGCGGGTCCGGCACGCCGGTAACTGCGCATTCCAGCACCGCGGGGTGCTCCGCCAGCACGCTCTCGATCTCAAACGGCCCAATGCGGTAGCCGGAGGATTTGATTACATCGTCCGTGCGGCCAACATACCAGTAATAGCCGTCCTCATCCATCCAAGCCGTGTCTCCCGTGTGGTACAGGCCGTCGTGCATGGCCTCCTGCGTACGCTTTTCATCGCGATAATAGCAGTCAAACAGGCCAATCGGTTTGCCGTGGTCAAGCCTGACAACAATCTCACCCGTAACGCCCGGCTGCACCGGCTCGCCGTCCTCATCCGCGATCATCACATCGTACTGCGGGATTGGCTTGCCCATGGAGCCCGGCTTTGGCTCCATACCCACAAGGTTTGCAATCAGGAGCGTGGTTTCCGTCTGCCCGAAGCCCTCCATAAGCTTGATACCGGTGGCTTCATACCATTTGTTAAACACATCCGGGCTCAGCGCTTCGCCCGCAATGGTGCAGTAGGTAAGCTTGCTCAAATCCCAGCTTTTCACATCCTCCTGTAAAAAGAAGCGGAACATCGTCGGCGGGCAGCACAGGGAGGTAACGCCATACTGCGAGACCTTATCGAGGATATCCGCCGCATGGAATTTATCAAAATCATAGACGAACACACAGCTCTCCATGAACATCTGCCCATAGAGCTTGCCCCAAACGGCCTTTCCCCAGCCGGTATCCGCAATGGTGAAATGGAGGCCCTCCGGATCGACATTGTGCCAGTATTTTGCGGTGGAGAGGTGCCCCAACGCATAAGTGAAGGGGTGCAGCGCCATTTTGGGATTACCGGTTGTGCCGGAAGAAAAATAAAGGATCATTGGGTCGCTCGCAAGCGTGGGCACGCGGTCAAAGGCTTCCGGCGCTTTCTCCATCTCCGCCATAAAATCTTCCCAACCTGGGCGCGTGCCGTTGACCATGAGCTTGATCTGCCAGGTCGGGCATTCCGGCTCAGCTGCGTCAAAATGCTCAGCCACATCGCCCTGGCCGGTGCAGATCACCGCCTTGACCGAAGCAGAATTCAGGCGGTAAACAATATCATGCTTTGTCAGCAGGAATGTGGCAGGGATAATCACCGCGCCCAGCTTGTGCAGCGCAAGAATGGTAAACCAGAACTGATAGTGCCGTTTGAGCACCACCATAACCATATCGCCCTTGCCAATCCCCTTTGAGCGCAGCATATTGGCGGTTTTATCGCTGTAGCGCTTGAGGTCGCCATAGGTGAAAACGTGCTCCTCCCCTTCCGGATTGCACCAGACCATTGCGCGGCGCTCCGGCTCCGCTTTCGCAATTTCATCCACCACGTCGTAGGCAAAGTTGAAATTCTCCGGGTATTTATATTTGTAATCGACGATATGGCCCTGTGCGTCCCAGGTTTCATCGACGTATCTCTCATTGACATGCAGCATTGCAATCTCCTCCATACATATGATCGTTATGATTTATTCTTTTCATCCTGCACCTTCAGAATGATCGCAAGGAACAGGCAGTCCTCGCCGCCCGTCGCAATCATGCCGTGGCCATGGGAGGAATCATAAATGACGCTGTCGCCCTCGTGGAGAATTTCCGTGTGGTTTTCAAACTGCGTCTTGAGCGAGCCCCTGAGGATGAAATCAAACTCCTGCCCCTCGTGGGTGGAGAGCTCGATCGGCTTATCCTGCTCCTCCTCCTTGTAGGGCGCGGTCACTAGAAACGGCTCGCAGAATTTCCCCTTGAGATAGGGGGCCAGATGGTAATAGTCAAAGCCGGAGCGGCGCTTGATGGGCAGGCCCTCGCCCTTGCGGACGATGGAATAGAACAGCAGGTGTGGGTTTTCCCCCGTGAGGATCTCAATCATATCCACGCCGAATTTCTCAGCGCATTTGAATAAAAAGGTGAAGGAGAAATCCGTCTCTCCGTTTTCCGCCGCCACGTATTCCGCCTCGGTGCAGCCGATGGTTGCGGCCATCTCCTGTGTGGTAAAGCCCATAATCTCCCGCAGCGTGCGAATGCGCTCAGCAACCTCCGTTAGTTTCAGTTCCATGTTGACACTCACCCTTTCTGTAAAATAAATCAAAAATCCCCCCCC
>USBP01000012.1 GCA_900552985.1 uncultured Oscillospiraceae bacterium | reverse complement strand
CTGAGCGGAAAAGGAGGGGCCCCGCGGCCCGAGCGGGAAAACAGAAAACATAGCTCCATCCATAGAACACCACGGAACGGTCAAGACCGTTCCCTACAAAGTTAGACTATAGATATTGGATATCGTTCCTTCAAACTTTTGCCACGGAGGCAGCGCGTTAAAACTTTTCCCTTCAAATGCTTTCTGCCAGATCTGCGGAGGCAGAAGCCTCCCGGCTCCCACATCTCATATCCAATATCTGAAATCTAACATCTGATATCTGGCATCTGCTTTGCGCTCTCTTCGCCTGAAGCCGCCGGAGCAGTCCTTCCTATAACGCTGATTTATAAAAATATTTTAAGGTGAAATTAACGATTGAATTTTAAGCTGGAATTGGTTACAATGAGAATATCTTTCGAACGATCGGAGGTCTTGACTTGGATCGATATGAAGGCGTTGTCTGCCCTGCGTGCGGACAGGCCTTTACCCGTGAGGATGACGTCGTGGTCTGCCCGGCCTGTGGAACGCCGCATCACCGTGCCTGTTGGATGCGGGAGGGCCGCTGTGCCAACGAGGAGAGGCATGCGGAGGGCTATGTCTGGCAGGGGCCGCAGGAGCAGCAGGCGCAGGCGGAGCCTGAGCCGCATGGCTCGCTTTGCCCGCGTTGCGGGGCGAATAACCCCAAGGATACGCTCTTTTGCCCGCGCTGCGGCTTGCCGCTTGGCGGCGCGCGGCCGGGAGGGCAGGAAGCGTTTTATGGCCAACAGGATTCCTATACGCAGGGCTATGGCGATATGGGGGATGTTTCGCCGGATGAAACGATTGACGGCATTCCGGCGAGGGAGGTTGCGGCCTATGTGAGGACGGGGGTTCGCAGCTATATCCCCAAATTCCTTCGGATGGACCGCACCAAAAAGAAATCAGGCTGGAATTGGGCCGCCTTTCTGTTCTCGCCGTTTTGGTTTTTTTACCGCAAGCTCTATGCAGCGGGAGCAGTTGCACTGAGCGCTCTGCTTGCACTTTCAGTTGCGTTTTATGGCCCGGTTGAGGCTTATCTGGGCGCGTATTTGCAGCTGGGGGAGGCGCTTGCGCAGCAATCGGCCAACCAAGCTGCAGTGGAAGCGGCTATGCAGTCGCTGCAAAGCGCGATGCCGATGGCGGCGCTCTTCCTGTTTTTGCAGCTGTTGCTGCATCTGGTCTGCGCACTGCTTGCCAACCGTCTGTATTTTAAGAAAACAACGGGGGATCTTCATGCGTTGATGGGGCAGGCTCTGGAGGGGCAGACGTACCGCCTTCAGCTTTTCAGAAGGGGAGGCACGTCCCTGCTGTTTGGCTTCAGCTCTTATTTGCTGTATGATCTGGCGTATATGCTGATGATACGGCTTTTCACCATGTTTTAAGGGGGATTACACAATGAAAATCAAAAAGGCAATTATTCCGGCTGCGGGCATGGGCACGCGCGTGCTGCCTGCCTCCAAGGCTGTGCCGAAGGAGATGCTCAATATTGTAGACAAGCCGGCCATCCAATATATCGTGGAGGAGGCTGTCGCAGCAGGGATTGAGGATATCCTGATTATTACCAACCGCGGCAAGGGCGTCATTGAGGATCATTTTGACCATGCGTTTGAGCTGGAGGCCAATCTAAAGGATAATGCTTCCAAACAGCATATTTATGAGGAGCTCAAAGCCATTGCCAATTTGGCAAACGTGTATTTCATTCGTCAGAAGGAGACAAAGGGCCTGGCCGACGCGATCCTGCGCGCCAAATCCTTTGTGGGCAACGAGCCCTTTGGTATTCTGTATGGGGATGACGTGATCCTGTCGGAGGATCCGGTTATCGGGCAGCTGTGCAGGGCCTATGAGGAGTTTGGCTTCGGCGCCGTAGGCGTGAAGGAGGTTCCCCGTGCGGAGGTGCCCAAATATTGCTCGCTGGATGTGACGCCGCTGCGCGATAATATCATGAAATGCCACAACATCATCGAAAAACCGTCGCCGGAGCAAATTATCTCCTGCTATTCGATTTTGGGCCGCGTCGTGATGCCGCCGGAGATTTTTGGGATTATTGAGCAGACGCCGGTGGATCAAAAGAGCGGCGAGGTGTATTTCACCGATTCCATGGTGACGCTGGCCAGGCAGAGCGGGTTGCTGGCGGTCGATTTTGTCGGCACGCGCTATGATATGGGCAATAAGCTAGGCATTATGAAGGCGAACTGTGAGGTGGCGCTCACACATCCGGAGATCGGCGAGGATTTCAAGGCGTACCTCAAGGAGCTTGTGAAGACGTTTTAGGTTGGATTATAGATTTCAGAAATTAGACAGTAGAGATGCAATTCGGAAGGAATGAACCACAAAAAGAAGAGGCGGAAAGTGTTGGGCCCCGGGAGGTTTCTCCCGGGGCCCTTATTCAGATGTCAGATTTCAGACCTCAGATGTGGTTCCCTTCAGGCTTCTGCCTCTGCGGCAGGTGGCTAAAAATTCTGACTGTTAAAATACTTCCTGCCATTGCCTCTAAGGCAAAAGCCTTTCGGCTCTCACATCTGGCGGCTAATGTTTGAAGCCTAATCTCTGAATTCTGGCACCTGAAATCTGGCGGCTGTTTTCAGCCCTGCCGGCCTTTTAAAATTTTTTCCGCTACTGCGCGCAGCTGCGTTTCGTCTGCAATCTGCACGCCGGTCTGTGCGATGGTCTCCTGGACGAAGACGGGCAGCGTTTTAAAATATTGGTTCATCTTTGGATCTTCCCAGGCAGGGGTTGGCGTTTGTGCCATCCGGAATGACCTCCCTTTTTGTTTTCGGAATGGATGCTTCCGGAGTTAGTATACACAAAAACCGAAGGAAAATCCGACAGGCGGAATTACTTCTAATTCTTCAGGAAAAATATACAAAAAACAGACGTTGTTTTGGATTACAGAAATTACTCCTCGTTGTTTTGCAAAGCCTGTGCAAGATCCAGCGGCTCGGCCTCCACGCCCAGCTCCTCCTTCATGGAGCGCTCCTTTTTCTTGTCAATGTTGTAAACCAGCAGCAGGGCGACGGCCATAATAGCCGCCCCGACCAGCATCAGAAGAATCGACATGTTTTTCATCCGCTCCCCCACACCCGGGAGCTGATCGGCTCCGAGCTTTGCCTCATACCCGACCCATGTCATGGAGAGGATAATAAGGGATGCGCCCACGCCCTGTGCAAGCTTACGGAACAGGGAGTAGATCGCGTAGACGGAGCCCTCCTCCCGCACGCCGGTCTGAAGCTGCTGGTAATCCGTGCAGTCCGCCACCATCGCCCAGCAAACCAGCTGGAACAATGCTCCGCCGAACTGGATGACGATCAGGCAGAGCATATAGAGCGCGGGGCCCACAAGGGTATCCTGCGGCATAGGCACGAAGAAAAAGACGCAGCCCAGCACGAGGCTGATCAGCAGCGGGACGGATACCGCCATTTTTTTGCCAAATTTTTTCACGATCTTCCCGACAAAGGGGATCATAATCACAGAGGAAATAGAGCCGACCAGATTGGCCACGGTCAACAGCTCCGTATTATGAAAATAAATCTGATAAACCCATTTGGTCGTTTGCAGGTTGGAGGTGTAAAAAACCAGCAGCGCAAACGAGGCGATACACATTGCAATCAGCGGCCGGTTTTTCAGGATGCGGCGAAGCGTCTGAAAATAGTTAAACGAAACAGGCGGCTGCTCCACCTGGAAGCGCTCCGTCGTCATTTTCAGGCACAGGTGATAGGCGATGAACGCCACGCCGCCCAACACAAGCCCAATCCAGAAAAAACGCTCCCCGATGAGCACGTTATCCTCATACACAATCAGCGGCAGCAGCATCGTAATCAGGCCGCCTGCTCCTGCACCGATGCTCCGGTAGGTGGAGAGCATGGTGCGCTCGGTTGGATCCGCCGAGATAGCGGAATTCAGCGTTCCATAGGGCACGTTGACCAGGGTGTAGAAGACATCCCACGCCAGATATGTCACCACACACACCGCTACCCGCACCGGATACGCCGCGTGCGGGATCGGCAAAAAGGCCAGCGCCCCCGCGACGATCAGGCCGAAAGAGCCAATGCGGATCCACGGCTTATATTTGCTTTTTTTGCTGATGCGGCGGCTATCCATAATCCCGCCCATCATCGGGTCGTTGATAGCATCCCACACCTTCAAAATGATGATGATGACCGCCCAGGTTGCTTCCGTCAGGCCGATATACTGTGTGTAAAAATCGGCGAGATAGGTTGTGATCAGCGCAAAGCTCATCTGACAGCCAAAGTCGCCCAGCGCGTAGCCGATTTTATCGCGCATGCCGAACGGGCGCTGCCCTGCCGGGACGGCTGCTTGCTGCGGCCGCTTCATATATTTTCCCCCTTGCTTTTTATTTCAGGCTGGCCTTCTCCTCAGCAATCCGTTTTTTCAGCTCTGTGAGGTACAGCTCCTCATCCAACGGGAGCGTGACCTCGCGCCCCAGCCAGCTGGATAGGTACACGGCGTTGGAGAGGGTGAGGCCGCGTATCCCCTCCTCCCCCGGCGCAATCAGCGGCTCTCCCGTTAGGATCGCGCGGCTGAAATTGCGGAAGATATTCATGTGCTGGCCAATCAGGCCGAGACGCACAGCATTGGTCAGGCTTCCCGTTGTTTTTTTCTGAACCGTATGTGGGATTTGCGGCATGAATTTTTTGTTTTGCAGATTGAATTCACTTTCCGGTATTTTTAATTTATGGAAGGTCATTTTCTCCTTTAACAAGGTTTGCTCGATCACGATCCGGCCGCCGTCACCGGAGATTTCCAGCCGGTTAGAGCCGGGATAATCGTGGGTAGAGGTGACGAAAACGCCGCTTGCACCGTTTGCATACTCCGTATAAAACGTCACATCGTTTTCCACGCTGATCTTCCGGTGGACGCCCGTATGCGCATACCCGCGCACCTTTATGGGCATTCCGCCAAGCCATTGGAACAGATCCAGCTGATGTGGGCATTGGTTAATCAGTACGCCGCCGCCCTCGCCGCTCCAGGTGCCGCGCCAGCCGCCCTGATCATAATAGGCCTGCGGGCGGTACCAGTTGGTGATAATCCAGTTGATCCGCTTGAGCTCCCCCATTTCACCGCTGTCGATAATCCGCTTTGCTTCCCGGTAGAGCGGGTTGGTGCGCTGGTTATACATGATGCCGAAAACCTGCCCCTTTTTCTGCTGGGCGAGGCTGTTTAGCTCACGCACGGCGCTCGTATAAACGCCGGCCGGCTTTTCGATGAGAACGTGCTTGCCTGCGTTAAGCGCTTCTATCGCAATGCGGGGATGATCGTAGTGCGGCGTTGCCACCACAACGGCCTCCACCGCATCGCACGCGAGCAGCTCGTGAAAATCCGAAAAACGGCGCACGCCGGGCAGCGCCTTCTCCGCCCAGGCCAACCGCTCCGGCGCAATATCGCAGACGGCGGCTAAATGCCCGTTTGGATCCTTCCCTTCCTTGAGCTTTTTGGCGTGTGTGCCGCCCATTTTGCCGATGCCGATGATCCCATAGCTTACCTTACGCATATTGGCCTCCACTCTCCTGTATCATAGCAACCAGATTTTGATACTGATGCTGAAATGCCTGCTCCCTGTTGACGGCCTGCAACGGGCGGATTCCCAACTCGCCATCCGTCTGCCGGAAAACACGCCCACGCCTTGTGCCGTGCAGAAAGGGCAGCAGGTAAAAAATACGTTTAAGCAATATGTATTGCAGGGCATGCGGCTCCAATGTCAAAAAGCCGTCGTAGCCAGCATGGTTTAAATCGGAGAGAATCTCCGCGATTCGGCCCTGTCCGGTTCCCAGAGGGACTTCAATTCCCTCCGTGCAATCCTTCATGTGGTAATACACGGTGTAATGCTTTGTCGACTGATAGGCCTCCCACGGGTCAACGCCGCACTGTATGTAGTTGGAGGCGTCGTAGCAAAGGGCAAACTGCGGGTGGTTCAAAGAGCGGTAAAGGGCGAGAATTTGCGTGGGGGCCTCCCCATAAATCCTCTTTTCATTTTCATGCATCAAAATGACGCCGCTGCCCTCCGCCTCGCGCAGGAAACCGCCCAGTTTTTCCACCACCATCTCGTGAATATTAACGCCCTTGGCGGCGGCCTTTGCGGTGTAAAACGAGAAAATGCGGAGATAAGAGCAACCCATTTCCTGCGCGATGGCAATGAGTTCCCGCAGCTGCCGGCGCTGGGCCTGATACGCCTCTTCATCCAGCAGGTCAATTTTACCGATTGGGGAGCCGATGGAGGAAAATGTGACGCCGTTTTGCAGCAGCAGCGGGCGGATTTCTTTGCAGAATTCCTTTGCCGTGTATTGCGCGATGTTTTTACCGTTTACATTCCGGGGGCATAAATAGTGCACGCCCATTGTTCGCATGGCCTTTAACTGATTTGACAGGTTGGGATGGATCTCATCAAAAAAACCGGATATTTTAAACATAAAAATCACGTCTTTTAACAAAAAATTATAATATCGGCCTTATTTTAGAAAAAGCGTGTTTGAAAATCAATCCCTTTTCAAATTATATAAACCTGGTTTTCAAAAGGTGCAAACTGGCAGGGAAGCACGCGGGCAACAAAAAACGGGGAATCCTTTTCGGATTCTATGCGGCCAATAGTCTCCGCACGCCAGGACAGCAAATGATCCCCCATCCTGCGATGGGGGATCGTTCTGTCTGGGCCTATTTTTATTTTGCGGTGTTATATTCCTCTCTCTGTGCGAGGAGCCGGCTGTGAATCTCCTCTTTGAGCTTGCCTGTGAGCTTGTAGAAGAAGAACGGAGCTCCGGCAAGGAACATCATGATCCCATGAAATACCGTGTAGAAGAACAGCATCCATATCTTTGTTTGTAAAGATTGCATTGTGCCGTCTTCAATGCCCTGCATATATCCGCAAATAGAATTGTCGCCATAAAGAATCAGCGGGGAAAGCGCGCCCGCAACTGTGCCGCTTACCATCGTAAAAATGCCAATGACAAACGAAAGCGAGGAATCCAGGCGCTTGCCCGTCTTGAGCTCGATATCCTCCAGCACATCCGCCTTGAACATTTCGGGCAGCAGATTGGAAGCGCCGAACTGTAAGCCGATCAGGAACAGAAACACGATAAACAAAACCTGAAGCGCTGCGCCGCCATTTTTAAAGTAAGCATAGCCCACCGCAAATGCAGCGCCGTTTGCGATGACGGAATAAATTCCGCTTGCAATATATAGCTGCTTTGAATTGAATTTTTTCAGCAGCGCGTTAATTACGAGCATGCCCACCGCTGTACCGATGCCCGTGGGCAGGCCAAAAAGCAGGAATTTGCTGGAGCTCCCTAAAAGCGCTGCTGCCAGGAAGGGGCCCATATAAGTTGCAATGCCTCTGAAGTTTTTTACAAGCTCAGAGATAATAATCGTCCATGCATATTTGTTTTTAAGAATATCGGCAAATCCGACCAGCGGGTCCCCTCGCTTGCCGGCATATGCGATGCGCTCCCTTGTCATTTTCATGCCGAAAAGCATCGTTAATATGCCGATCACGCCGCTTAAAGCCGCGCAGACGATGAACTGCAGGGCCTGATTATCTTTCCAAATCAGATTGAGCACCACGATAACGACGAGAGACGCAGAGTTGCCGACAGCAGAAACAATGCCCCTGAACGAAATGATAGTGTCCCGCTCCGCCAGGTTCGGCGACATCACAACGGCAATATTCGTGATTGTGCCGCCAAAGGTGTTCATCACGCTCCAAAGCACCGCAACGGTAATGATATAAATCATCAGGAGCGTCCCCGTGATGCCGTTTGGCACCCAAAAGCTTAAAAACAAAAGAATGCCCATCGGCACGGCCGCAAGCATAACAAGCGGCCTGAACTTGCCGCTCTTGCCGATGCTTCTTCCGTCAATATACATCACAATAAAGAAGTTGAGCACCCACGGAATCACGCTTGTTACGATGCTGAACAGGGAAGATTGTTTATTTGTGATTTGAACAATATCCACCAGGAAAGCATTTCGATACTGCCCGACAAAGCCCGTCATGTTGGTGTAGAAAAACACCGCAACCAGATACCATATGAACTCGCCTGGTTTCACATACTTCTCGTTTTGCGCCTGAGGCGGCAATCGTTTCTCTGACATAATCATTCCTCCTCGTTATGTGCTCTTTATGGTCAGTGTGGTTTCATAATCCCTTTGCCGCTCATCCCCGATCATGGAAAGAATAAAGGCGTCGATATCCGAAAGCACGGCATTTTTGGAGCCCAGCTTTTTTTCAAGGATATGTGTGATTGGGTGAAGCCGTTTCAGCAGCTTTTCCATTGCTTCATAGATAGGCGTGCCTTTCACATATGGCTCGTTTCCAATGAAAACGTTCCTCACAATCTCTATGCCCACATCCTTGGCAAGCCGGTTTTCAATGCTCTTATCCACCCGGAAGCAAAGGAATCTTCCAAGCTGCTTCAGCGTAAATTTGTCAAGCATTTTTTGGACGGGTTTTGGCAGGAGCTCGCCCATCTGCCAGTCGATCATCCTGTGAAAGCGCCACTCAAAATATTCCTGTGCGGTCTTGCCTTGCTTGTCATATTCAAAATCCCTTATGGTGTAGGATTTTATTTCGGCATGATTACCGCTGAAGGTGATTTTTCGGTAAGCGCATGGGCAGCCGACAAAGCAGCCGGTCTGCACATCTGTGATCGTGTTGCCGCTTTTTGTTGTGTATTCTGTGATCGCCTGTGCATGCATGTGACCCGTTAAAATCAAATCCAGCCCTGCGTCTGCAAGCCGGGTCGCCGTTTCTTCCCAGTTTGTAAGCTTCGCATCACCCACCAAATGCATCACCGGTGAAAATGGCAGGAGTGGATAATGCGTCATTGCAAATATGTATTGCCCGTCCTCATGCGCTTTTCGGATTTCATCCACTGCCCATTGAAGCTGATTTTCCCACAGGCCCTTGAAATCCTTGCAGTCGCCGTCGCAGTTCAAAGCAAGAAGCCGAAGCCCCTCTCCAAGCTGCGCTACATAGCTCATGCTTTCCTTATGCTCGCTGATCGCTTCCTCAAACCCGAACTCCTTGTAAAAATCCCTGAGCTCTGCTCTCGGCATACCTTTAACCGGGATCATTTTATCTCCATCAAATTCACAGGGCTGCTCATCTTCACAGTAATCGTGCCTTGCTGTGATGAGATAAATTTTTTTACCCTGCTCTTTGAGCCGGTACAACCTGTCGCGGAAGCCGACATGGCTCTGATACTCTCCGCGGTAGACGAGGTCTCCCGGAATGAGGATGATCTCCGTGCCCGTATCCGCCGCGATCTGTGCAAACCCCGCATCAATGATGGCGGGCGTTTCAGCAACGCACTTTTGGTCTGTTTTGCTTCTGGCTTCATAGGCGCTGCCGCTTCTTTTGAACGAGCTGTCATAGTAGTGCGGATCTGTTACAAGATAGACGCTTGTTTGTTTCATAAATCCACCTCTTTGCCTTTTAGGATGTATTTTATCATACTTATTATAAAAAATTATAGTTTTTAACCATAAATAAATGCGCCGATACGACGCACAATCGATTCCACCGCAGCAAGACCGCTAGTGGTTTTTATGACGAATTTCTCATCAACCAGGATACCCTTACGGAGTGAATTCCCAATGAGATATTTTTTACCTGCATTATATTATAAAGCATGCGCTTTTTAAAATCAATCGTCCTGATCAATCCGCTTGGAAAAAATGCAAAAAGGGCGGGGAGAGCGTTTGCTCCCTCCGCCCGGGGATTAAAAAATCGATGCGCTACACCTGGTCATCCGTCTGCGCGCCGCTGCCGCTGATGGGAATTGCTTCGCCCAGATAGGTCGGCTCCGGCTTTGTGATGGCAGTGAAAAAATCTTTTACCCGCGCGAGACATTCCCGCGCGTTGTTGTAAACCATGCTGCTGTAGGGCCGCGGGTCAGAGGCGACGCCATAGGCCTCCAGCCCCAGCGCCCGCGCGATATAAACGGCACGGTAGAGATGATATTTCTGTGTGACAATAATCACCTTTTTGGCCTGAAAGACATCCCGCGCGCGGTACATGCTCTCATAGGTGGAAAAGCCTGCGTGATCCATAAAGACGTCGTCCGCAGGCACGCCCTTGCCCACGGCGTATTTTTTCATGGCGTTGACCTCGTCATAATCCTTTCGGCCGTGATCGCCGCTCATCAAAATCTTTTTTGCCCCGCTGCGCTCGTAAACGTCGATGGCGCCGAGCACCCGGTCCTCCAGCATGGGGCAGAGCGTATCTTCTCCCCACACCATTGCGCCGAGGGCAATCACGCAATCCGCATGGATCGAAGGCGTCTTCTCCGGCGCCAGGAGATACCGCCGCGCGCTGCCCACCACGGCCACATTGATGAGCAGCGGAGCAAGGAGGGCAATCACCAGCAGGATGCAGAAGGTAATGAGCACGCGCTTTTTCCCCTTTGAAAGCTTTTGCAGCCGGGCGGGCTGCTTCTTCCCTGTCATAGGCACTCCTTCCGTCCGGAGAGGATTACTCCTTCTTCTCCAGCTTTTCGAGGGATTCCATCTTGAGGTATGCGTTGATGAAGCCGTCGAGGTCGCCGTCCATCACTGCGTTGATATTGCCGGTTTCATAGCCGGTACGGTGATCCTTCACCAGCGTATACGGCATGAAAACATAGGAGCGGATCTGGCTGCCCCAGGCGATTTCCTTCTGATCGCCCTTGATATCCTCAATCTTATCCAGATGCTCGCGCTCCTTGATCTCCACCAGCTTTGATTTGAGCATGCGCATCGCGACCTCACGGTTCTGGTGCTGGCTGCGCTCCACCTGGCAGGAGACGACGATCCCTGTGGGGATATGCGTCAGCCGAACGGCGGAGGAGGTCTTATTCACCTTCTGCCCGCCTGCGCCGCTCGCGCGGTAAACATCCATTTTGATATCCTCAGGGTTGATTTCTACATCAAAGGTGTCGTCAATCTCGGGCATGACCTCCAGGGAAGCGAACGATGTGTGCCTGCGGCCGGAGGAGTCGAACGGGGAGACGCGCACCAGCCGGTGCACGCCCATCTCGCTGCGTAAGAAGCCATAAGCGTTGAGCCCCTCTACCAGCACGACGGCGGATTTGAGGCCAGCCTCGTCCCCATCCAGAAAATCGAGCGTGCTCATCTTGAAGCCGTGCTGCTCCCCCCAGTGGTTATACATGCGGAAAAGCATCTCGGCCCAATCCTGCGCCTCCGTGCCGCCGGCGCCGGCATGAAAGGTTAAAATGGCGTTTTTGGAGTCAAACTCCCCGCTGAGCAGGGTGGAAAGGGTCTGCGCCTGAATCCCTTCCTTGACCTTTTTGACGTTTGCCTGGCACTCCGGCAGGAGCTCCAGATCGCCCTCCTCGTCCGCCAGCTCAATCATAACCAGCGCGTCGTCAAAATCGGCTTTCAGCGTTTCATAAGCGGAAATCCGGTTTTTCAGCATGCTGATGCGTTGCAGCACCTTTTGAGAGTTGGCAAGGTCGCCCCAGAAATCCTCTGCGGCGGTCTGCTCCTCCAAGCCGGCCACCTCTTTACGCATTTCCTCCATGCCCAATGCGGAGGAGAGATCCTTGAGCGCATCCTCATCCTCAAGCAGCTGTAAACGGAGCTCTTCAAACTGTATCATCGTATCATCCTTAATCTTATAATAATTGATCCTAATGCCGATACGCAGTTTATTATAAATTCCCGGCGGCTGGATGTCAATGCCGGCTGTGCGCGCAGCTGGGCAAAAGCAGGGCCTCTGCGCCGCCCAGCGGCCTCTTGCCCTGTATGAGAGAAGATGTTAGAATGAAAAAACAGCTGTTTTGAAAATCAGGTAGATGGGAGGCCTGTGCATGCATAAACTGCGCCACTACACAAAAGCATGTGTGGCCAAAACGCTGGAGAAGGCTTTCCCCGGCCTGAAAGCTGGGGCTGTTCAACGGCTGGGCGCCGGATATCACAGCGAGGCCTTTCTCGTAAATCATGCTTTCGTTTTTAAATTGCCGAAAAGTAGGCATGCCGGGCTGGCGCTGGAGAGAGAGGCGCAGGTGCTGCGGCATCTGGCGGGCCAATTGCCGCTGAAGATACCGGATGTCTCCTTTTATTTTCAAGGGGACGCTGCTTTCCCTTATCCAATCATCGGCTATCGTTACATGGACGGGCGTATTCTGACACCGCAGACATACCGGTCGTTTTCCAAGGAAGAGAAAGAAAAAGCCGCGCAAACGATAGCCGCTTTTCTAAAAAATCTGCACCAGTTGCCCACACCGTCTGGCATCGAGGGCCTGCAGGAGGATTTTTTGCAGAAGCTGGAGGGGGATTATGAATCGCTCCGGGCGCTGACGTTCCACCAAATTCCCGCCCGGGCCCGGGCAGCTGTGTGCACTTACTATGAAGCCGCCCTGCGGTCTTCGGATTTACGGCAGGGGAAGCAGGCGCTGATTCACTATGACCTCAGTTGTAACCATATTGTGCTCGATAAGCGGCAAAATACCATTATAGGCGTGATTGACTTTGGAGATGCGGCGGTGGCTGATACTGACTGGGATTTTATGTATTTGATGGAGGAGAGTAGAGAGGAGCTTGGCAGGGAATTTGGGCTGAAGGTTTTGCAATACTATAGGCATGAGGATCCATGCAGGCTCATGCGCAAGCTGAAGCTCCGGCAGGCGGGCGAGCTGTTTGAGCAGATTTTATTTGGCGATGCCGCGCAGGTAAAACCGCTTTTCCGGAAAGGGATGCGGGCGCTTAAAAAGCTGTGAGAGCTTCCCTGAACGATCGCCTGTAGCAAACGTTAGCTTTTTTTGACGCGGTGCACGCCGCAGTGGGAGAAAAAACGCGGCAGTTCCTGCGATTCCTTTGACAAGCCTGGCTTTCTGCGATATAATAAAACCTCGGTGAACCCGAGCGGGCCGGGAATCCGGCTATGTTGACCCAATAAACGAGTAAGGAGTGCTTTTTATGCCACTGGTTACCACCACGGAAATGTTCAAAAAGGCCTATGAAAAGGGCTATGCCATCGGCGCCTTTAACGTCAACAACATGGAGATTGTGCAGGGCATCACAGCTGCCTGCAAAAAGCTCAACGCCCCTGTTATCCTGCAGGTTTCCTCCGGCGCGCGCAAATATGCGCATCACGAATATCTGGTCAAGCTGGTCGAGGCCGCTGTTGACGAAACAGGCCTTCCGATCGCCCTGCATCTGGATCACGGCCCGGATTTTGAAACCTGCAAAAGCTGCATTGACGGCGGCTTCACCTCCGTGATGATCGATGGTTCTTCCAAACCGTATGAGGAGAATGTAGAACTGACGCGCAAGGTCGTTGAGTATGCACACGCGCACGGCGTGGTCGTGGAGGGCGAGCTTGGCAAGCTTGCCGGCATTGAGGACGACGTCAATGTTTCCGACGAGGATGCAAACTTTACTCAGCCGGAGGAGGTGGAGGATTTCGTCTCCCGCACGGGTGTGGATTCCCTTGCCATCGCCATTGGCACCAGCCACGGCGCTTACAAATTTAAGCCCGGCCAGAAGCCGCAGCTGCGCTTTGATATTCTCGCCGAGGTGGCGGAGAAGCTGCCCGGATTCCCAATCGTCCTGCATGGCGCAAGCTCCGTTATGCCGGAATATGTCAAGATGATTAACGAATTTGGCGGCGAGATGCCGGATGCGATTGGCATTCCGGAGGAGATGCTGCGTAAGGCGGCGGGTATGGCTGTCTGCAAGATCAATGTCGATTCCGATATCCGTTTGGCCATGACCGCCTCTATCCGCAAGCACTTTGCGGAGTATCCGAGCCATTTTGATCCGCGCCAGTATTTGACTGACGCACGCAACGCAATTGAATCCATTGTTGAGCACAAGATCAATACGGTGCTTGGCTGCGCGGGCCAGGCGTAATTTCCTCTTGGCTTTTCACACGGCGTCCGGCTCCGGGCGCCGTTTTTTGCTTTGCACAGGAGAGCATGGATCAGGATCCTATGCTCCTCCTTGCAGTGGAGATTGACAGATTGAAATCAAATTGGGAGGGATAGAGATGAATGCGAAAATAGAAAAGCTGCTGGCGTCAGCCGGCTCCTTCGCGCTGGATTACGTGACGCCGGGGGGCTATGTGCGGCTGCCGGGCGCGCCCGTGA
>USBP01000011.1 GCA_900552985.1 uncultured Oscillospiraceae bacterium | reverse complement strand
TGTGGCGGGCTCACTTTACACTTTTGTAGATAGGTAGGAACGCCGAAAATTTACAATATATTCATGCAATCAAAATGGGCTTCGGCTACAATAAAAAAGCTGGGGCATGCAGCGCGGAGGGCTTCATGTTCAGCCGGGATACGATTGTTGGGCGGAGGCGTGCGGTTGTTTGGCTATGTGAAAGCATATAAGCCCGAATTAAAGGTGCGGGATTACGAGCAGTATAAGGCGGTTTACTGCTCCCTGTGCAAAGCGCTCGGCCGGGAATACGGATTATTTGCCCGGCTGACGCTCAGCTATGATTTTACGTTTGCCGCGCTGCTGCGGTTGTCTGTGGCAGATTGCTGCCCCGGGTTTCATAAGGCGCGCTGTCCCTTTAATCCCTTGGCAAAATGTCATGCCTGCTCCGGCGGCGGCGAAAGCTTTTCTTTTGTGGCGGGCGCTGCTGTGATCATGACCTATTATAAGCTGCGCGACAATTTGCACGACGGCGGCTTTTGGCAGAAGCTGGCCTCCAGGCTGTTGTATCCTGCCGCCGCGCTCGCGCATAATAAAGCGAAGAAACGCTATCCCGGGGTGGAAGCGGTTGTCGCCCGCATGATGGAAGAGCAGGCGGCGCTGGAAGAGGCGCGCTGTGAGATTATCGACCGTGCGGCGGACCCTACGGCGAGGGCGCTGGCTGCGCTCTTCTCCATGGATGCTCCTACAGAAGACGTCCGGCGGGTGCTCGACCGGTTGGGCTATTGTATCGGCCGGTGGGTTTATTTGATTGACGCAGCTGATGATCTAACCGATGATTTGCAATCCGGGGGTTATAATCCCTATATTTGTGCTTTGCAAATTCAGCAGGGGGATACTGAAGCCGTGCAGGCGGCCAGGCAAAAGGCGCAGGAGGCCCTATTCCGAACGGCGGCGGAGACCGTGCGGGCCTATGAGCTATTGGAAGCACGCCGGTTTGATGCGGTTTTGCGTAATATTTTGACGGACGGGCTTTTTGAAGTGCAAAAGCAGGTGTTTCAACCGAAACAGCAACATAAGCGCTGATTTTATGGATGCCGGTTACGGTTCAATACGCTGCTTCGGCAATGCGGCAGGGGAGCCTTGGCGTTGCTTACGCCATCAGGAGCTGTTCATTTTCTGCGAAAGGTATGGTTACGGTTATGAAGGATCCTTATCAGGTTTTAAATATCACACCGGACGCAACCGACGAGCAGGTGCGGGAGGCTTACCGGGTGCTTGCGCGCAAATATCAGTCGGAAAATTATGAAAACAGCCCGTTGGCGGATATGGCCTCCAAAAAGATGGATGAGATCAATAACGCTTATGATGCGATCATTGCCATGCGCCGCAGCCAGTCGGGCCCTGCGCAGAGCGGTTATTCGGCCGGTTATGCGGGCAATGGCTATGGCGGCGCTTCCTCTCTGGGAGATATCCGTTCCAAGATAAACGCCAACCGGATTGACGATGCGGAAACCTTGCTGGATGGTATTCCGCCACAGGTGCGAGGGGCGGAGTGGTATTTCCTCAAGGGCACTGTGCAGTATAAGCGCGGATGGCTGGAGGAGGCCACCAAAAATTACCGTACGGCCTGCCAGATGGAGCCGGGCAATGCGGAGTATCAGGCGGCGTTCCGCCAGGTCAGCAATCCCCGGCCAGGGGGCTACCGTGCGCCCCGCACCAATGCGGGCGGGTGCAGTGTGTGCGATATCTGTACAGGGCTGATTTGTGCAGATTGCCTGTGTGACTGCTGCGGAGCGGACGGAACGCCATGCTGCTGAATCAGGCGGAAACTGTGCCGGTGTTTTCGGCTGCTTTGGAGGGAGGCGTGCGCCTATGGCAGGGATGAAACAGAGCTCCAAAACCGCTTTTGGCGGCATTTTAACGGCGCTTTCAGTTGTTTTGATGTTTCTGACAGGGGTGATCCCTTTCCTGACCTTTGCGCTTCCGGCGCTTGCAGGGGCGCTATTGATTCTGATGGTGCTGGAGATCGGCCCGAAATGGGCGCTGTGCGTATATGCAGCGGTGAGTATCCTCTCCCTGCTCGTGGTGGCGGATAAGGAAGCCGCTATGATGTATGCTGCGTTTTTCGGATACTATCCGGTCGTCAAGTCCTATCTGGAGCGCAGGCTCCCCCGCTGGCTGGAATGGGTAGCCAAATTTTTGATTTTCAACGCTGCAGTTGTGTTGGCTTATCTTGTAATCATTTTTGTGTTTGGCATACCATTGGATGAAATGGACGAATTTGGGCAATACGCGGTTCCAATTCTTTTGGGAATGGGCAATGTGGTTTTTCTGGTGTATGATATCGCTTTAACGCGAGTGATCGGCGCTTATTTGCAGCGCTGGCGAAAAACGTTTCGCCGGCTTTTTAAATAGCCGGGTATGGCAGGGCGCTTCCCTGGCGCGGGGTTCTGCGCGATGGGGAGGGCTCTGTTTTTTTCGCCTTGAGAGGATGAGGCAGGGTCAAAAACCGTGCTGCCAATGCAAGCCCGGCCACGAAAAATGCATTTATGCTTGACTTCAAATCGCCGCCGGAATAAGATAAGGATAATGAATTTTTCCGTTTTACAGAGCGGGTGTTTACTTTTTGACGCGCGGGAGGGAGGCCCCTTATGAAAAAACCGCTTCTGACGAGGATAGAAAGCCTGTATCCATCGCTTTCCAAGGGGCATAAGCGGATTGCTGTTTTTATTCAGGAACATTATGAAAAGGCGGCCTTTATGACGGCGTCGCGTCTTGGGGAAACGGTAGGCGTCAGCGAATCTACCGTGGTTCGCTTTGCCACGGAGCTCGGCTTTGAGGGCTATCCGGAGCTGCAAAAGGCACTGCAGGAGATGATCCGCAGCAAGCTGACCAGCGTGCAGCGCATGGAGGTTACCAGCAGCCGGATGGGGGAAGACGATATCCTTGAAAAGGTGCTCACCAGCGATATGGAGATGATCCGTGCTACGCTGGAGCAGACCTCGCGCGCCGATTTCCACAAGGCGGTGGATGCGATCAACGCTGCGCGGAAGATTTATATTCTGGGCGTGCGCAGTTCTGCCGCGATTGCAAGCTTTATGGCGTTTTATTTCAATTTGGTCTATGACAATGTTGTGCTGGTCGATACGGCGAGCGCAAGTGAGATTTTTGAGCAAATGTTCCGCATTGACGAGCGGGATGTGTGTATCGCCATCAGCTTTCCACGCTATTCCAAGCAGACGATCAATGCCCTGCGTTTTATCAGCGACCGTGGGGCGACGATTCTGTCCATTACAGACAGCGCCTATTCCCCCATTGCCCCATTTGCCAAATATCTTCTGGTTGCGCGCAGCGACATGGCCTCCTTTGTGGATTCGCTCGTCGCGCCGCTGAGCTTGGTCAACGCCCTGATCGTGGCTGCGACGCTCAGCCGCAGGGGCGAGGTGTCGGAGAATTTCAATAAGCTCGAAGAAATCTGGGATGAATACCAGGTGTATGAAAAGGTGGAGGAAGCCCGCGAAGATGAAGAATGACGTGATCGTGGTAGGCGCAGGAGCCGCCGGTACCGCCGCGCGAAACGGCAGGCGGGTGCTGCTGCTTGAGCGCAACCCCCGTCCGGCGCGTAAGGTGATGATTACAGGAAAAGGCCGCTGCAACGTGACCAACGCATGCAGCCTGCTGAATGATCTGATTGCCAACATTCCGGTCAACGGCCGGTTTTTATACAGCGCATTTTCCCGTTTTATGCCGTCGGATACGATGGATTTTTTTGAGGAACAGGGCGTTGCGTTGAAAATTGAGCGAGGGAATCGCGTTTTTCCGGTATCCGACCGGGCGGTGGATATTGTAGATGCACTTTGCCGGTATGCAGCGCACCCGAACGTCACCCTGGCGCAGGGCCGCGCTGTGCATCTTCTTTTGGAGGCAGGGCGGCTCTCCGGCGTACAGACGCAGGAGGGAACGCCGTATTTTGCCCCAAAGGTTGTGCTGGCAACCGGTGGACTCTCCTACCCGGGCACGGGCTCCACAGGGGATGGCTACGCATTGGCTGCTGAGGCCGGGCATACGATTATAGAGCCCCGTCCCTCTCTGGTGCCGGTGGAGGTGCATGAGGGCTGGTGCAGTGAGCTGCAGGGCCTGGCGCTGAAGAATATCGCCATCACCGTGCGCGATGCGGATACCTACCGCGCTGTGTATGAGGATTTTGGGGAGATGATGTTTACCCATTTCGGGCTTTCCGGTCCGGTGATCCTCAGTGCGAGCGCGCATATGCGGGAAATGCGGCGGGGAAAATATGAGGTGCATATTGATTTAAAGCCCGCATTGGATGAAAAGCAGCTGGATGCCCGCTTGCAGCGCGATTTTCTCAAGAATGCCAACCGCGTTTTTGCAAACGCTTTGGGCGATTTGCTGCCGCGCAAGCTCATTCCGGTGATCGTCCGCCTCTCCGGCATTGCGCCGGGAAGGAAGGTGAATCAAGTTACCCGGGAGATGCGCAGGCAGCTGGTGGAGCTGCTGAAGAATCTGCCGCTTACGGTGACTGGCTTTCGCCCAATTGAGGAGGCAATCGTCACCTCGGGAGGTGTGAGCACCAGGCAGATTGACGCGAAGACGATGGAATCGAAACTGTTGCCGGGCCTTTTCCTTGCGGGGGAACTAATCGATGTGGATGGCTATACAGGCGGCTTCAACCTGCAAATTGCGTTTTCCACAGGGCGTCTTGCAGGGCTGTCCGTTTAAAACGGCCTTTTATGAGGAGCAAAGGCCATCAGGAAAGGATGTTCAAACGAATGATTAATATTGCAATCGACGGGCCAGCCGGGGCGGGCAAGAGCACGCTGGCGCGTTCCGCCGCGAAGGCGCTTGGATATGTTTATGTCGACACAGGCGCGCTTTACCGCACGGTGGCGCTTTATGTGCTGCGTCATGGGCACAGCGTGCATAACCCGGAGCGGGTGAAAGCGGCTTTGGCTGATATCCGCATTGAGCTGCGCTTTGTCAGCGGGGTGCAGCGCGTCTATCTCAACGGGCAGGATGTCTCAGAGGAAATCCGTACGCCGGAGGTTTCCATGGGTGCGTCGGCGGTGGCGGTTCTGCCCTGTGTGCGGGAATTTCTGTTTGAGCAGCAAAAGCGGATTGCCCGGGAAAAGGATTGTATCATGGATGGGCGCGATATCGGCACGGTTGTGCTGCCGGATGCGCAGGTGAAGATATTTTTGACTGCCTCCGCTGAGGAACGTGCGCGGCGCCGTTATGAGGAGCTGGCCGGTAAAGGGGAGGATGTGCGCTTTGAGGATGTCCTGCGTGATGTGCAGGAGCGGGATTATAAGGATTCTCACCGCGCCGTTGCGCCGCTGCGGCAGGCGGAGGATGCATTGCTGCTGGATACCACAGGGCTGACGCTGGAGGAGTCGATTGACCGCCTGATTCAATTGATAAAGGAGAGATTAGGGTGAAGCCATTTGATTACAGTAGGGTAAAGGATCACGCTACCTATCATATCCTGATGCCTCTGAATATTCTGCTGTTTAACAAGACGATGTTTCGCGTCACCTTTGTGGGGAAGGAAAACGTGCCGAAGCAGGGCGGGTTTATTCTGGCCTCCAATCATATCCACTTTCTTGATCCGCTGGTGATTGCGGGCAGCCGCGCACGGGTGATGCATTTTATGGCGAAGGAGGAGCTGTTCCACAATCCGGCAGCCGCCTTTTTCCTGACGCGTTTCAATGCCTTTCCGGTGAAGCGCGGCTCCTCGGATAAATCCTCTGTGGAGTTTGCGATTCGTATTGTCAAGGAGGGGCAGGTCTTGGGAATCTTTCCGGAGGGAACCCGTTCACCGGATGGACGTCCCGGCACGCCGAAGGCCGGCGTGGCGCTGATTGCCAAGCAGGCGCATGCAGATGTTCTGCCGGTTTCCATATATAGCGCGCAGCCCTCCAAATACTGGACGGAGCTGACGGTTCGCTTTGGAAAGCTGATCCCCTATGACGAGCTGGGAATCACGCAGGAGGGCGGCACACGGGAGCTGCGCGACGCCTCCCGCCTGATTATGGATCGGATCACTGCACTTTGGGAGGAAGGGCCGTGCGTGAAATAAGGCTTGCAAAAACAGCTGGCTTCTGCTTCGGCGTCAACCGGGCGGTCAGCCTGGTGTATTCCATGCTGGAGGAGGGGAAGAAGGTCTATACCCTCGGCCCGATCATCCACAACCCGCAGGTGGTGGAGGATATGCGGCGGCGCGGGGTTGTGATAATCGATCAGATCGAAGACGCACCGCCGGAGGCGACCGTTGTAGTGCGCACGCACGGGGTGCCTGCTGCGGTGATTCAGGCCATTCAGGCGCGGAATCTCGCATATTGCGATGCCACGTGCCCGTTTGTTTCTAAAATTCATAACATCGTGGCCAGGCAGTCCAAGCAGGGGGATGTCGTCCTGATCGCCGGAGATCCTGCGCATCCGGAGGTGCAGGGCATCCGCGGTCATTGCCCGGGAGAGGCTTACGTTTTTAATGGCGTGCAGGCGCTGGAGAAGTTGCTTCAGTCACACGATGAATTTTCTCAAGTGCCAATTACCGTAGTTGCCCAGACGACTTTTAACATAAAAGTGTGGGAAAACTGCGTGAAAAAGATAAATTTAGTATGTACAAACGCCACTGTTTTTGATACAATATGTAATGCGACTCAGGAGAGGCAGGAGGAAGCAATCGCGCTTTCCCGCGCCTGCGGCGCGATGATAATCATCGGGGGGCGGCAGAGCTCCAATACGGCCAAGCTCCGCGATGTATGCGCGCGCAACTGCCCGACATTCCTCATTGAAACAGCGCAGGAATTGTCGGGGATTGATTTTTCTCCATATCCTTCCGTTGGCGTTACTGCGGGGGCTTCCACTCCTGCTGGTATTATAAAGGAGGTACTTGAAACCATGTCCGAATTGTTGAACGAAAACCCCGAGCTCGTCGAGGAGAAAGCGGAACCGGCCGCGCCGGCCGAAGAGGCTGTGCCTGAGCAGCCCGCACAGGAGGAAGCGCCCGCTGAGAAATCCTTTGATGAGATGAGCTTTTCTGAGGCGCTGGAAGCGTCGCTGCAAAGCATGAATACAGACCAGAAAGTGAAGGGGACGGTCGTCGGCATGTCTCCCTCCGAAATCCAGGTTGACATCGGCAGAAAGCATGCGGGCTACATACCGCTGGATGAGTTCTCTGCTGATCCCACTGTTAATCCGCTGGAGACAGTAAAGGTTGGCGATGTGCTTGACCTGATTATTATGAAGACAAACGATGCCGAGGGCACCGTGATGCTTTCGAAGAAGCGCTTTGACGCAATTAAGGCGTGGGATGACGTTGTCAAGGCAAGTGAGGATGGCACCGTGCTGGAGGGCGTCGTGACAGACGTTATCAAGGGCGGTGTGCTTGCAACCACCAGCGGCGTGCGTGTATTTATCCCGGCATCTCTTGCAACCGCATCCCGCGGCGAGCCGTTGGAGGGGCTTCTGCATCAGCATGTGAAGTTCCACATTATTGAGGTCAATAAGTCCCGCCGCCGTGCGGTGGGTTCCATCCGTGCAGTGCTGAAAGAAGAGCGCAAGGCTGCGGAGGATGCTTTCTGGGCGCAGGCTGAGGTTGGCCAGGTTTACACGGGCACCGTGCGCACCATCGTTTCCTACGGCGCATTTGTCGATATCGGCGGCGTGGATGGCATGGTGCACATTTCCGAGCTCTCCTGGAACCGGATTAAGAATCCATCCGAGGTTGTCTCCGTAGGCGATCAGGTTGAGGTTTATATCAAGGCGTTAGATCCGGAGAAGCGCAAGATTTCTCTCGGCTATAAAAAAGTGGAGGACAACCCATGGGAGATTCTGCGCCGCGATTACCCGACCGGCAGCGTGGTGACGGCGAAGGTTGTCGGTATGACGGCATTCGGCGCGTTTGCGCAGATCATTCCGGGCATTGACGGCCTGATTCATATTTCGCAAATTGCCGATCATCGAATCGAAAAGCCGCAGGATGTGCTTTCCGTCGGGGAAGAGGTGCGTGTGAAGATCACGCAGATTGATTTCGAGAAAAAGCGCGTCAGCCTTTCCATCCGTGCATTGCTGGAGGGAAATGAGGAGGACGCTGACGCCGACGAATAAGGCGCTTATGGAAGAGTGAAGCCTTATTTGATTGCAGAAAAGCTTTTGAGCGCTTCCGGCTGCGGCCGGAGGCGCTTTTTGCAGGCCATAAGGGGCCCTTCCTTGAAATGGAAGCTATGCCTGCACGGCCGGAAACCCTTCTGTTTCCATGTCAAATGTCTCAACGAAGGATGATTTTATGGGGGAAACGCAAACGGTTCAAAACCAGTTTTCTAAGGGGCTGCGCGACGGTGTGCCGATTGGCCTTGGCTATTTATCCGTATCTGTCACCTTTGGCGTGATGGCGGTGGCGGCGGGCTTGCCGGTTTGGGCAGCGGTACTCATTTCGATGACCAACCTTACCTCTGCCGGGCAGTTCGCAGGGCTTTCCCTGATGACGTCGGGCGCGCCGCTGTTTGAGATGGCGCTGACCCAATTTGTCGTCAATATCCGGTATTCTCTGATGTCTCTTTCTCTATCGCAGAAGCTGAGTGGTTCCATACGGACGATCGACCGTATTTTTCTCTCTTTTTTCAACACGGATGAGATTTTCGCCGTGGCAAGTATGCAGGAGGGAGCGCTTGGTCGGCGTTATTTGTGTGGCCTTGCCTGCATCCCTTATCTTGGCTGGTCGGGCGGTACGCTGCTCGGCGCTGTGGCGGCGTCACTTCTGCCGGAGCGGGTTGCATCTGCATTTGGCATTGCAATTTACGGCATGTTTCTCGCCATTATCGTACCGCCTGCCAAGCATAACCGTGCAGTGCTGGGGGTGATCCTGCTGGCGGTTGTGCTGAGCAGCCTGTTCGAGTGGCTGCCCATGCTCGGGGGCGTCTCCTCCGGCTTTGCCATGATCCTCTGCGCAGTGGCAGCTTCTGCCCTGGGCGCTCTGCTGCATCCGGTGGAGGATGGGGGCGAGACGTGTGAGGAAGGGGGAGCGGTATCGTGAAAACAGAGATGCTGTTGGCCTACATTGCTGTGATGGCCGTCGTAACCTATCTGATCCGAATGTTGCCGCTCGCGGTGTTTCAGAAAAAAATTAAAAACCGTTTCATTCGCTCGTTCCTTTATTACATTCCCTATGCAGTGCTTGGCGCGATGACGTTCCCTGCAATCCTGTATTCGACCGGCAGCGTGTATTCCGCCCTCGCAGGGCTGGCGGTCGCGTTGATTCTGGCCTTTTTTGAAAAAAGCCTGCTGACGGTTGCGCTTTGCTCCTGTGCGGCGGTATTTCTCGCGGAGCTGCTGGTTTAACCGACGGGTCTGCCCTGGCCCTGCGCGCGGTGCGCAGGAAGTTTTTGCTTTTTTGCCGTTTGCTCTTGTGCTTTTGGGCACGGCGCGGTAGGATAGAGGCGAGGCTGGTAAACAAGGGGGCTTTTCATGCAAAACAGTTTTGAGCGCATTTATGCTGTCGTTCGGCGCATTCCGTATGGCAAGGTCGCCACTTATGGGCAGGTGGCGGCATTGGCTGGCAATCCGCGCTGGTCCCGCGTGGTGGGCTATGCGCTGCACGTGAACCCGGATCCTGCGCACATTCCATGCTTCCGCGTCGTCAACCGGTTCGGCGAGGTGTCGAAGGCCTTTGCGTTTGGCGGTGAAAATGAGCAGGTGTTCCTGCTTCAGCGCGAAGGCGTGCGCTTCTTGCCGGATGGGCGCGTGGATATGGCTCATTTTTGCTGGGACGGTTTGATGCCAGAATAACGTCGGCAAACAGGCGCATCGGCATTTGATTCGTTACGACACAGGAGGTATCCCGATGAAAGATTTTTTTGATCTGATCGCAAGGCGCGAGAGCTGCCGCAGCTACGATCCGCAGAAACCGGTGGAAACGGAAAAGCTCGTCAAATGCATTGAGGCGGCGCGGATAGCGCCTTCTGCCTGCAATAGCCAGCCGTGGAGCTTTATTGCCGTTAACTGCCCGGACGTATCGCCTTTGGTGGCAAAATGCGTGCAGGGAATGGGCATGAACCGCTTTACGGACAAGTGCCCGGCCTTTATTATCGTTGTGGAAGAAAAGGCAAACCTCACGGCAAAGCTGGGCGGTGCGATGAAGGATCAGCAGTTTGCCCAGATCGATATCGGTATCGCTGTTGCGCACATTTGCCTGGCTGCTGTGGAGCAGGGGCTTTCCACCTGCATTATGGGATGGCTGGATGAAAAAAAGCTGAAAGCTCTGCTGGATATCCCAAAATCAAAGCGGATCCGCCTGGTGCTGAGCGTCGGTTATGCCGCACAGGAAGGCCTGCGGGAGAAAAAGAGGAAGCAAATAAACGAAATCCTGCGTATTGTCGATTAAAAGAGCGTTTTTATACGGTTTGCTGAAAATCCCGAGCGATTTTCAGCAGCCGTTTGCTTGACGCAGACCGATGGAATTTGATATAATGGCGCCAGTTGCATTGGTTGTCAGGCGATTTGTCAACAGGCCGGCCTGCGCCGGCTTCATGAGAAAAGGAGAAAACCGATGGATAAGAAAAAGACCAGGATCGTTGTGACCGTGGTAGCGGTCTGCGCGGCGATTGCCGTGATCGTCGGCGTTGTGTTTGCCGTGCGCAATGGGAACGAGCCGGAGCCTGCGCCGTCTGAGAGTGACAGCGCTGCTGTAGATGTGTATGCGCCGTCGGAATCGGTAGGGGAGGTATCGACGGAGCCCTCTACTGCGGAGAGCACAGAGCCCTCCACTGAGGCAGAAACGGAGCCCACCACTACAAGGCCGCGCGCTACATCGCCCGTGACAAAACCGGTGACGACGGCTAAGCCCTCTACCACTAAGGCGACAGGGCCGGTGACGGATTTTTCCTCCAATCCCTTCGTGGAATATGATGAAAACGGGAACCTTGTTCCGATCGGGGCGACGGATTTCCGCCGCAGCCTTGGCTACTGCGAGCTGTATGACCAGATGGCGCCCTATGCCGCGATGGATTTTGACACCGTGCGCGTCAAATTCCGTTACAACAACTTAGACTGGATGATCCAGATGTGGAAGGGCCAATATGGCCCCTCCATCGGCTGTGAAATCGGCGTCTATCATAAGCCGACTACCCGTGTGATAGAGTTTTATGACTGCGCAACCGATGAAAACGCCCTCTATATGGAGGCGAGCCTGTATCGGAAGGGTGAGTTTATTTTCCATATGCCCTATACCTATTATTGGTGGGCGGCTGCTTTTGATCCCGGTATGCTGGACGATCTTTCCGACCGGTCGGAGCTGAACGTGGTTGCCCGCATCACGCTCAAGGATGCGGAGATGCGCGACGCCTTTGTAAACGCCCTGCAAAAGCAGACGGATGCACAGGGGCGTACCTTCAAAAATGTAGGGAACAGCTATAATAAAAACAAGCCGACTGTAACGCCCGTTTTCCAGGTGAAGGGCAACGATGTTTATTTCACCTGGTAATGTTTCTCCGAGAGGGGATTTTATAGTTGACTTTATGCCGGTTTCGTGGCATAATTGCAATGTAATGCAGCGGCGACTGCCGTTGTAAATATAATCAAGAGAAGGGAATGTTCACCATGAAAAAGGTTCTCAGCGTGGTGCTTGCTCTGGCTCTTTGCTTCGCTCTGTGCGTTCCGTCCTTCGCGGCTGACACACAGGATCCGGTTGACATGATTGCTGATGCGATCGGCGGCGCGGGCATTGATCTCGGTGCAATCACAGATGTCCTTTCCGGTCTTGGCAGCTTTGATATCAGCTCCCTCACGGGCGGCGATTTCGATATCAGCGCCATCACGGATATGCTGGGCGGTCTGAGTGATTTTGATATCACCAGCCTGAAGGACACCATTGTTGGTGCTCTTGGCAGCATCGGCGGCGGTGACTTTGACATCGCCGGCATCATCAACGGCCTGGCGGACAATGAGCTTGCTCAGCTGATTGCGCAGCTCTACTCCATCGCTCCGGCGGAGAAGGAGACCACCACTGAGGCTCCGACCGAGGCTCCCACCGAGGCTCCGACTGAGCCCGAAGTGATTCCGGATACCGGTGATTCCGCTATCGGCATCGCGGTGCTCGGCGTTGTTTCTGTTGCGGCTGCTGCGGCGTTTGTCTGCACTCGCAAGAAGGAAGCATAAGCAACCACGGATAATAACACAAAAAACACCTTCCGCCATGGGGCTGGAGGGTGTTTTTTCTGTTGGGAAAGCTTATGGAGAAAAGAACCAGATGCTCACAGTGTCCCTTCTTCAAATGCCGTGCGGAACCACACATCCTGCACGGTGAAGGTTTTCCCCTGAAGATAGTCCAAGTGCTCTGCGTCCGTTTGAAAATCGAACTGTAGCTGATAGGAATACAGGCACTGCTTTTTGTAGCCTCCATATTGTTTGTTTTGCAGGTTTGTTCCGTACTTCCCATCTCCCAGCAGGGGATGGCCGATAGAGGCGAAATGCGCGCGGATCTGATGCGTTCGCCCCGTTAAGAGCTCCACCTCTACCAGGCTCAGTCCGTTGCGGTAGCCGAGCACATGGTAGCGGGTGCGGATCGTTTTGGCGCCGGGGCACATCGTATCCCGCACATAGACGCGGTTTTTCTTTTCGTCCTTCAAGAGGTAGCCCTCTAATGTGGCCTCCTTCTGCGCCAATTTGCCGATCACCAGGCACAAATACCGCTTGTGCAGCTCACGGTTTTTCATCTTTTCATTCAATACGCGCAGGGTGGCCGCATTTTTGGCGGCAATTACAATCCCACCTGTGTTGCGGTCGATGCGGTTGACGAGCGCAGGCGTAAAGGAACGTTCGTCTGCCGGATCGTATGCGCCTTTTTCATAGAGGTATCGTTTTACACGAGTGATGAGCGTATCGACGTATTCCCGTTCATCCGGGTGGCAGAGCAAGCCGGCTTTTTTATCGAGCAGCAGCAGATTCTCATCCTCGTAGACGATATCGATGCGGGAGGAAGCGCTCATAAAATCGTAGCGCTTTTCCGGCTGAATAAAAAATTCATCGTTGATATACAGATCTATAACATCCCCCGCCTGTAGCCGGGTGGAGATATCGGCGCGTTTGCCGTTACACTTAATCCGTTTTTTACGGATGTATTTGTAGAGCAGCGGCTGCGGCAGATTGGGCAGTGCTTTGGTCAGGTATTTATCCAGCCGTTGATTCGCGTCGTTTTGTTGTATGGTAAAGCTTTTCAAGCGCAACACCTCTTTGCAAAAGCAGTGGTTCCTCTCGGAAAACGGTTTCAGTATAACATATTTCGAGGCTTTTCAAAAGGCCGGAAATGCAGTATAATTGCCGTAAATAGCTTTTCGTTTTCGTGAGCAGCGTCGTTGGAGAGGAGGGCTCTGCGGGTGGAAAAGGGGTTGCATGAGGGCCATCGTGACCGGCTGCGGCAGCGTTTTCTGCGCGAGGGCCTGGATCAGTTTGAGCCGCATAACGTTTTGGAGCTTTTGCTTTTTTACGCGATTCCCAGGCAGGATACCAATGAGATCGCCCACAGGTTGATTGAGGCATTTGGTTCGCTTTCCGCCGTGTTTGACGCCTCGGTTGAGGATTTGACCAGGGTAGGGGGCGTCGGGATGAATACGGCCGTATTGATTAAGCTGATGCCAGCTGTGAACCGGCGGTATCTGGAGGATCGTGCGCTTAGAGGGTTTGATGCATTTTCCTCACATGCCTGCGGTGAGCTTTTGGTTTCAAAATTCAATGGCGTGACGGTGGAGCGGGTTTTGCTGCTGTGCATGGATAACCGGGGACGGGTGCTGCATTGTGCCGTGGTATCGGAGGGGACGCAATCCATGGTGGATATCAGCAACCGCCGGATTGTAGAAACAGCGCTGCGCTATAACGCTTCCTGCGTTGTGCTGGGGCATAATCATCCGAACGGTGTTCCGGCGCCCTCACAGTCGGATGTGGAAACGACGCGCGCACTTGCACGGCTGCTGCGGTCAATGGATATCAGGCTTTATGATCACATCATCGTGGCGGATGGGGAATATTTCTCCATGGCGGATTGTGAGAAATTTTCGCTGATTTTTGCGGAGCCTTATTGGTAAGGGGGAATGCGCCGATGCGTTGTGAAACGTATCCTCTTCATACGCTGGGGGAGTATCGGTATGTTGTGATATTATCCATGTATCGCGGCCGGCTGCTTTTGAGCCGCCATCG
>USBP01000010.1 GCA_900552985.1 uncultured Oscillospiraceae bacterium | reverse complement strand
AAACCGCGCGCGGCCAGGTTGCAGCCCTGCTGGGAGCGCGGCCAGAGGAAATTTATTTCACCTCCGGCGGCTCGGAAGCGGATACATGGGCGATTCGCGCAGCGGCGGCGATACAGGCGCAAAGGGGCAAGCGCCATATTGTGACGGCGGGCTTTGAGCACCACGCAGTGCTGCATACAGTGGAGCGGCTGCAAAGGGAGGGCTTTGACGTAACCCTGCTCAATGTGCATGAAAACGGCGTCGTACAGCTGAGGGAACTGGAGAGCGCCTTGCGGGAGGATACCGCGCTGGTCACCATCATGTATGCAAATAATGAGATTGGCACAATACAGCCTGTTTCGGAGATCGGCATGCTGTGCCGGGAGCGCGGGCTCCTGTTCCATACGGATGCCGTGCAGGCCGTCGGACATCTTCCCATTGATGTAGAGGCCAGCCGGATTGACCTGCTTTCCCTTTCCGGGCATAAGTTCTATGCGCCTAAGGGCGTGGGTGCGCTGTATTGCCGTAGTGGGATTCCGCTGCCACGCCTGATCGAGGGCGGGGCGCAGGAGCATGGCTGCCGCGCCGGGACGGAGAACGTGCCCGGCATTGTGGGCCTGGGGAAAGCAGCGGCTCTGGCGCAGGAGGGCATGGAGGAGCGCATGCGCTATGTCGCCGCCCTGCGCGACCGGCTGATTGACGGCGTTCTCCAAATAGAACGATCCCGCTTAAATGGAAGCAGGCGTGACCGCCTGCCGGGCAATGCAAGCTTCTGCTTTGAGGGGGTGGAGGGGGAGAGCCTTGTGCATTTGCTCGATTTGCAGGGAATCAGCGCTTCCACTGGCTCCGCCTGCGCATCTGGCTCCACAGAGCCAAGCCATGTGCTGCGCGCGATTGGCCTGCCGCAAGAGCTCGCAAATGGTTCCCTTCGGCTGACGCTCGATGAGAATAATACTGCAGAAGATGTAGACGATATTTTGGAACAGCTGCCGCCGGTTATAGAGCGGTTGCGCGCTTTGTCCCCGCTTTGGGAGCATATCCGAACGCAGGACGAAGGCTCTACAGAGAAAGGATGATTTTGATATGGCAAAAATTGCAGGGAGTCTGCTCGATCTGATTGGGAACACCCCGTTGGTGCAGATGAGCCGGTTTACACAGAAGGAGGGGCTGCACGCCCGTATCCTTGCAAAGGTGGAGAGCTTTAATCCCCTGGGCAGTGTGAAGGACCGCGTGGGCTATGCGCTCATCGCGGATGCGGAGGAGAAGGGGCTGATCGACCAGGATACGCTCATCATTGAGCCGACCAGCGGCAACACGGGGATTGGCCTCGCCTATACGGCGGCGATCAAGGGCTATCGCTTGATCCTGACCATGCCGGAGAGCATGAGCCAGGAGCGCAGAAGCCTGCTCAAGGCGCTGGGAGCGGAGCTGGTGCTGACGCCCGCCTCTCAGGGGATGCAGGGCGCAATCGACAAAGCGCAGGCCCTCCGGGCGGAGAACCCAAACTCCTATATTCCCGGCCAGTTTGTCAATCCGGCCAATGCTGAGGCACATCGGCGCACCACTGCGCAGGAAATTCTGCGCGATATGGATGGACGGGTGGATTATTTTGTCGCTACTGTGGGCACGGGCGGCACGATTACGGGCATTGGCGAGGTGCTCAAGGCGCATGACCCGGCCACGCGCGTGATTGCGGTAGAGCCTGCGGCGTCTCCGGTTCTCTCCGGAGGGCAGCCGGGCCCGCACAAGATTCAGGGCATCGGGGCAGGCTTTGTGCCGGAGGTGCTCAACACCGAGGTGTATGACGAAGTGATCCCTGTGGAGGATACGGACGCCTTTGCTGCCGCACGGGAGGCCTCCCGCACAGAGGGGCTGCTGGTGGGGATTTCTTCCGGCGCCGCCCTGCACGCGGCAAAGGTGCTTGCCGGACGGCCGGAAAATGCGGGGAAAACCATCGTCGTTCTCCTGCCGGATACAGGGGAACGCTATCTCTCTACAGAGCTGTTTGAATCGTAAAAAGGCCGGAATGCATACAAAAAGAGAGGGCTTTCTGTCATTCGTTGCAGAAAGCCCTCTGCCCGTTTTGACGGATGGCAGGCATGCCTTTACACACAAGCGCTTTGCAGGCTGTGCGGACGCGACGGCACACAGACCGGCAAAAGCTTTACGCCAAATGGGCGGCCGCCCAATAAGCCCCCATCAGACCCGCTGTGTTCCCGAGCTGTGCGGGCGCGAGCACAACGCCGCGATAGCTTGGCATCAGCAGGCCGTCTATTGCTTTGCGCAATCGCGGCAGCAGATAGGGCTCCCGCATAATGCCGCCGCCGAGCACGATGCGTTCCGGATCAAAGCTGTAAACGAGGCCTGCGAGGCCAAGGGCGATTTCCTCTACCCAGCTATCTATAAGCGCGGCGATTTTTAAATCGCCGTCTGCCAGCAGGTGGAACAGCTCCCTGCCGTTGACGGGGTGGCCGATGATCGCTTCTGCGCTCTTGGTCAGCGCGCTGGTGGAGGCGTAGGCCTCATAGCAGCCTGCGCCGCCACAGGTGCAGGCCCGCCCGCCTGCATGTGTAACAGTATGCCCAAACTCCCCGGCTGCACCGTGGCAGCCGATGTAAAGCGCGCCATTTATGATCGCCGCGCCGCCGATACCGGTGCCGTAGGTCAGGCATAAAAAATTCTGGCAACCGCGCCCTGCGCCAAAATGCGCCTCGCCAAGGGCGGCGGCGTTGACGTCGTTTTCCACAGCAACCGGCACGCGAAAGGCATTCTCCAACAGGGCGCGCACCGGCGTGCCTGTGTAGCCCGGCACATTATCCGTCGCATATCGGATAGAGCCAGTTCCCTGCTCCACCTGGCCGCAGGTGCTCACCCCGATGCGATCAAAGGCAGGGAGCGTACGCAAAAGCTCCTGCACAGCTGTCATCAGCGCTGCGCCGCCCAAGTGCGCATTGGTAGGCGCTTCCCGTACCTCCTGTATCGAAGAACCGCCCTCCGGCAGGAACCCATATTTGATGTTGGTGCCGCCGATATCCACAACGGCGATGTTCCCGCTGCTCATAAGACCTCCACAAACCGTTTGGTGATCTCCTGCGGGCGGGTGATCGCCCCGCCCACCACAGCACAGAACGCACCCGCATCCAGCGCCTGACGCAGTTGCTGTGGGTAGTGAATACCGCCCTCCGCAATCACGGGCACGCTGACGGCTTTTGCAATTTTTTCAATAAAGGGCAGGTCGGGCAGCGCCGTTCCCCTGGTATATGGGGTGTAACCGGCCAGAGTGGTGCCCACGCAGTCAAAGCCAAGTTCAGCGGCGTGCATTGCTTCTTCAAAGCAGGAGCAATCTGCCATAAAGAGCTGATCCGGGTATTTTGCACGCACCTCGCCGAAGATTTCCTCCAGGCTTTTGCCTCCGGTACGCGGGCGCTTGGTGGCATCCATGGCGATAATCTCTACGCCCGTTTTTACAAGCGCATCCACCTCAGCCATCGTGGGGGTGATATAGACGTCGCTGTCGTTATACACCTGCTTAATAATGCCGATCATCGGCAGTTTGACTGCCTTGCGGATTTCCGTGATATCCTCCACCGTATTGGCCCGGATCCCAACGGCTCCGCTCATTTCGGCGGCTACTGCCATGCGGGACATAATGTAGGAGCTGTGCAGCGGCTCCTCCTTCAGCGCCTGGCAGGAGACAATCAGCCCGCCGCGCACACGGTCAAACACAGAATAATCTTTCATCATGCTCCATCCTTTTTCAGAAATATGATAGGAACGCTTGTTTTTCAACCGCTTCAATTATATAATAGAACTGCCCGGTTGGGAAGAGCCTTTTCGCTCAGGAAACAGAAAGGATTGTGGTTTCAATATGGATCGTTTGGATAAATACAGGGGCGTTATCCCTGCATTTTACGCCTGCTATGACGATGCGGGCGAGGTAAGCCCAGAGCGTACGCGCGCCCTGGCGCGGTATCTGATTGAGAAGGGCGTGAAGGGCCTGTATGTCTGCGGCTCCTCCGGAGAATGCATCTATCAGAGTGTGAAGGAGCGGAAGCTCACGCTGGAGAATGTGATGGCGGAGGCCAGGGGCAAGGCGACGGTCATTGCTCACGTTGCCTGCAACAATACGCGGGATAGCGTAGAGCTGGCCCGCCACGCCGAGGCGCAGGGTGTAGATGCGATTGCAAGCATCCCGCCGATCTATTTCCATTTGCCGGAGTATGCGATTGCGGAATATTGGAACACCATCTCCGCTGCTGCGCCGCATACGGATTTTGTAATCTATAACATCCCGCAGCTCGCAGGGGTGGCGCTGACGATGCCGCTGTTTCGCGAGATGCGAAAAAACAGCCGCGTTATTGGCGTGAAAAACTCCTCCATGCCGGTGCAGGATATCCAGATGTTTAAGGCGGAGGGCGGCAAGGATTTTGTTGTGTTTAACGGCCCGGACGAGCAGTTTGTCGGCGGCCGCGCCATGGGGGCGGATGGCGGCATCGGCGGCACCTATGCGGTGATGCCGGAGCTGTTTTTAAAAGCGGACGCCCTCGTACGGGCAGGGGAGCTGGAGCAGGCGCAGGAGATCCAATACGCGGTGGATGAAATCATTGCTGCGCTGTGCTCTGGCCGTGCCAATATGTATGCTGTGAATAAAGAAATCCTGCGGCGCAGAGGCGTGGCGGTCGGCAGTGTGCGCGCGCCGTTGACGCCGCTGTCGCAGGAAGATCTTCCGGTGGTGGAGAAGAGCATGGCGCTCATCGATGCGGCGCTTGCCCGCTTTATCGGCTGAAGGGCGAAGGCGCTGTAACAGGAGCGTGCAGATTTGTTCCTTTGATCAACAGGAGTGCTGGAGGCCGGGCGTTTCCTTTTCAGGGGCGGCCGGCTTTTTGTATGCCCTTTTTCGGCCCAGTTTGGAGAAATACCGCATGAAAAGGGGAAAAATTTGCGAAACCGGCTGATTTCTCTTTGCAAATAGCGAAAAGTTGATTATAATGGACGCAGGATACGGCATCAAGTATTTGTTGCATTTGCTCCTGATGCCGGGTTTTTGATATGGATGATGGATCAGATTGGGAAGAGAAAGGAATACGATCATGATGACAACTTGGATGACAAAGGCCTTATCAGCAGCGCTGGCGGCGCTTATGCTGCTGGTATCGCCCATGCCGGCGGCTGTACAACCGGAAGCGGAGGTGGAACTCCACCGGGAGCAGCAGGAGCCTGCCATTGTGGAGCCATGGCAGGCTGAGAAGACCACAGCGGCCTCTGTACAAAGGGAGAAAACAGAAGAGGCAGCCCCGGTGCGGCAGGAGGCAGCGGCCTGCCCCCTACAGGCGGCTGACGAGGCGAATTCCATCGCACAGGGGGAGGAAGAGCAGGAGGCCTTCCCGGCTCGGACCGATGCCGCGCAGGCAGAGCAGAACGCCACGCCGGAATCGCCTGAAGCATCGGAGGAAAAGCCCTCGCTTGCTGAGCTGGGACCCCAGTTTTGGGAGATTGTTGATCTAACGCTGCACGGCAAGTTCATGTCCTCCCAAAATCCCAAGCTCATTGCCTTTGCGCAGCCCTTCTACGAGTGGCTAAGCAATAATGATTATTTCGACATCAATATCGTCTATGATGAGGATCGCAACGTATTCCGTGATGATGGGCTGCGCGGCATTGTGGCGATTGGTTTTGACTATGATGCGACGCAGGGCATTTATTTTTCCGCGCATGATCCATGGATGCGCGCCCTGGGTTACTGCGAATTTTACGATCAGATTGCGCCGTATTTTGGTTATACATTGGATACAAAGCGCTTTAAATTTGACTATGACGGCTACGAGTGGATGTTCCAGGTTTGGAAGGGGGAATACCTCTGGTGTGCGACGGGGGCGGAGATGGGCCTGTATTATCGTGAGCCGGGCTCGACTCTGACCGATGATTTTTATTATACAGTGCCGGATGAGCAGATGATTAACATGGAAATGACGCTCTATCATGATGGCAACTATAAATTCAAACGTGAAATGGAAGAAACCTGGTGGCAGACAGGCTTTATCTTCTGCTATATGTGCGAGCCGGAGGAGGTTACGATTGAGGCGCGCGTTGAATTCCCGAATGAAGAGATGCGCGACGCCTTTCTCCCGGCCCTGGAGGAGCAGGGATATGTCCTTGGTGAAACGTATACTGTTGAAGGGAATATTGTGAGCTTTGCGTATTAAAGCGGGATTTTTACGCCAAAGAAAGTACATGAGAGTTTGTGGGATTTATAGGGAGCAAATTCTGCGAAATACAGGAAGACACGGGTGATGATTGCGAAAGCATCATCAAGATGCTATAATAGAAGCGCAAAATCGACCGCTTGATACGCGATATCAAAAAGTAAATGATTTGAATGGTAGATAATTGATAAATTTAATTTGAGGAGATTGATTTGCAGCAATGAATTGGGATTATCGTGCATCTGTCATTATTCCAGTCTATAACAGAGGGCATCTTGTACATATTGCCTTTGATTCTCTGCAAAAACAGACCATCCCTTTTCAAGATATTCAGGTGATTTTCGTCAATGACGGTTCAACAGATGACAGCCTGAGCATCTGTCAAAGCTATGCGGAAAAATTTTCCAACGTATTGGTGCTTGACAAGGAGAACGGCGGCCTGAGCTCCACCAGGAACATGGGGCTGAAGCATGCCCGCGGGAAGTATATCTTTTTCTTGGATGATGACGATGAGCTTGCACCGGATACGATTCTTTCTGTAGTAACCCTTTTTGATCTTCACTATGACGAGGTGGATCTTTTCACCTATAAAATCCGTTATTATACCAACGGAAAGCCTCATAAAAGGGATCATTTCCGCTATAGGACTTTAGTAGAATCTGGAATATATGATCTGAACGAGACGCCGATGGTGGTGCAGACCACAATTAATGTTTGCGTAAAAAACAGGTTGGAGCACAATATCCTGTTCCGTGAGACGCCTAATTTTTATATGGAAGATCAGGCCTTCAATAACGAAGTCCTGTCACAGAAGATGAAAATTGGATATAGTGCAGAAGGGGAATACATTTATAATCAACACGCAGACAGCATTGTATCGACCCGTTTATACCCCCTGTATTGTTACGATCAGGTGATCGGTTATTTTGAAGAGCTGTTTTCACAGTATGAGCACGTGCCCGCTTATTATCAGTGCGTATTTTTGCATAATCTCACTTTTCGGATGAAGGGCAACAAGCTCTTTCCTTATCAATATGAGGGGGAGGAGTATGAGCGGGAAGTCGGCAGGATCGCGCATCTTTTGGAAAAGGTAGACGACGCCGTTTTACTTTCATTTACCCCGATGGATGAATATTACCGCGTCTTTTTCCTTCAGATGAAGCCGAACCGGCGGGCAGAAATCCAGCTTGGCCCGGAGGAACAAACGATCTCTGTAGATGGAGAAGCCTTTATCAGCCGGCGTAATGCGATGATGGTGGTTCGGAGGTACTATTTTACCGGCGATCAGATGCGGATGATTGGTTATATCCGCTCTCCGTTCTTTTTATATACGGACAAGCCGAATTTGTATGCACAGGATCTGGCCACAGGGGAGCGGTATCCGGTTACACTTGGGGAATCCTCGTTTAGTTACTATTATTGCGAGCATAAATGCGCCCGCAATTGGTCTTTCGATTTCAGCTTACAGTTCCACGCAAAGCAGGATATCAAGTTTTTTATTGAGATGGCCGGGTATCGGTATGATGTGCTCTTTGATTTTGATGCGAATTATGTTGCCAATCGCAGGAGACCGGAGTTTGTATTTGTAAAAAGAGGGAAAAAGATTCAGCTTTCTGACGCTACGTTTTCCTTTGCGCCTTTGTCAAAGCTGCAAACAGCGGTTCACAAGCTGCGCCTGGGATTGAAATTTTTACTTCAGAGCCCCAAATTCCTGCCGACCTATCTGGCTGTTCTTCATTTGAAAAAACAGCCGATCTGGCTCTACAATGATAATTTGTATACGGTAAAGGATAATGCCTACTATCAATTTATTCATGATTTTGATAAGCAGGATGGCGTGAAACGGTATTTCATTGTGGATGGAGACGCATCCCGTATGGAGGGGCTCTTTACACCGGAGCAGCAGAAGCACGTTGTAACCTTTGGCTCCACCCGCCACAAGCTGTTGTACATCGCCTGCCAAAAAATCCTTACGTCTTTTTGTGAGGCTTCTTCCTTTACCCCGTTGATTCCCAAGCACAAACGGCTCTTTTTCAATCTGATTGACTTTGAAGTGATTTATCTGCAGCATGGCATTTTACATGCGACGACGCCTACGAAATATTCCAAAGACCGCGTATACGTCAATCGTATTGTTGTTTCGTCACAGTTTGAGCAGCACAATTTTGTAGAACACTATGGGTACAACAAAGAAGATCTGATTCCGACGGGCATGGCGCGGTACGATCATGTTGATTTAACGAAAAAGCCGAAAAACAGAATCTTGTATGCGCCCAGCTGGCGTGAGATGCTGATTGGGAAGTATACGCACAGAACCCGAAAGCTGTATGATAATATCTTGCGGAGCTCTAATTATTTTAAAGGCATGGTTGCCTTCCTGACGAATCCGGATTTGCTTGCAGCGTTGGAAAAATACGATCTGTATATCGATTTTAAACTGCATCCGAATTTCCGTGGATATCTATATGTCTTTGATAACCTCTTCTCCGACAGGATCCGTCTCGCGCCCGCAAATGTTGATTTGGAGGACTACCAGCTTTTTATAACAGATTTCTCCAGCTTTAACTTTGATTTTATTTATTTGGGGCGCCAGCTTTTGTATTTTGTGCCGGATTATTTGGAGTTTAAGAGCGGATGCGCTACTTTCTACCGGGGCTTGGATTTGGATTTTAAAAATGGATTTGGAGATTTTGCCACTACGCCGGAGGAGGCGGCCGCCCTCACGATCCGCAGAATCGAAGCGGGCTTTGTTGCTGACCCCGTCTATCAGGAGAGAATCGACCATTTCTTTGTGGAAAAGGGCAATCATTGCGAGCGTCTGTATCAGTATCTTTGCCGGGACGGGATGAATCAGGAATAGGGCCGAACCCGTTGGAGATCCATAAGAGTATACGCCTCACGCGGGATCACACAGAATTCCGCGTGAGGCATTTTGTATATTGACTTTTTGAATGGACTCCTTTAAGATGAGGTTGCCTATCAACACGGGAAAAGGAGCGTGAACCATTTGAGCAACCCAGAAAAAGTGCAGGAATATCTGAGGACCATCGACGAGGTGATTGCGCGCGGCCCTTTCAGGGATGATTGGGAGAGCCTTTCCCACTATGGAATCCCCGAATGGTATGCGCAGGCGAAATTTGGCCTGTTCGTCCATTGGGGGGTCTATTCCGTGCCCGCGTATAAGAACGAATGGTATTCCCGCGAGATGTATTTGAAGGGCAGCATGCCCTACCTGCATCATTTAAAAACCTATAGGGCGGATTTCGGTTACAAGGATTTTATTCCGCAATTCAGGGCGGAGAAATACGACCCCAAGGCATGGGCGGAGCTCTTTGCGGAGAGCGGGGCCCGGTATGTCACGCCGGTCGGCGAGCATCACGACGGCTTTAAAATGTATCCGAGCAGGCTGTGCGAGTGGAACGCAGCCCAAATGGGGCCTAAGCGCGACATCTATGGCGAGCTCAGGCAGGAGCTCGAGCAGCGCGGCATCAAATACTGCTCCTCCAGCCATCGTGCGGAGCATTATTGGTTTATGAACGGCGGGCGCGATATCCCGGGCAGCGATGTGCAGGATGAGGCCTACCGCGAGTTTTACGGCCCGGCCGTGGCCAAGGAGAAGGGCGACCCCAGCCGGCGGCCGGAGGGCTCCCTTGTTCCCACGAAGGAGTGGCTGGAGGATTGGCTGGCCTCCACCTGCGAACTGGTTGACGTCAACCGCCCTTATACGGTCTATTTTGACTGGTGGGTGCGGCAGCACGCTTTTCGTCCCTACATGAAAAAGTTTTTGGCGTATTATTATAATCGCTCCCGCGAATGGGGGATGGAAGTTTGTGTTTTTTACAAGTGGGATGGCATTATGTATGAATGCGCTGTGTTGGATATTGAGCGTGGGCAACTCTCCGCGATCCATCCCCGCCCGTGGCAGAATGATACCGCTATTGCGAAAAATTCCTGGGGCTACACAGAGGGCAATGATTTTAAAACGCCCTATGAGCTGGTGTGCAACCTCATTGATGTGGTCAGCAAAAACGGCTGCCTGATGCTGAATGTCGGCCCGAAGGCCGACGGCACAATTTGCCCGCAGGAGACTGCTGTGCTGCGCGCCATTGGCCGCTGGCTAAAGGTGAATGGCGAGGCGATTTACGGCACCAAGCCCTATCGGATTTTTGGCGAGGGGCCCTCCAACAGCGGCGGCTCTTTCAGGGAAAAATTTTCGTTTACCAAAAAAGATTTCCGCTTTACCTACCGCCCAGGCACGCTCTATGTGTTCGCCATGAAGCCGTATGCCAAAAACGTTTACCGCATTAAGGCGCTGGGAGCCAGGGACGATGCGCTGAATTATGCCATACAGGGCGTTTCCCTGCTGGGGCAGCTGTGCAAGGTGGATTACACGCAGACAGACGCTTACCTGGAGCTGCGGGTGGATTCGCGGGAGGCCTCTGAAATGCCGCTCTGCTTTAAGCTTCGGATTGATTAACCTGCCCCTGAAGCTCACATACATAGACGAAACAAGCAAAAACCGCTGCGGCCGCACCGCAGCGTTTTGTCTTTTATTTTTGGGATGCTTGTATTGGTTGCAGGATGCTTTGATACTGGCGCGTTTCCTCCGGCGTCTGGCCGTTTAGGATGACCGTTCGGTCTTTTAATCGGATCACGAGGTAGGGAGGCGTATGATGATAGACAAAAAGCATGCAGTCGCCGTATCCGCTCAGGGAGAAGTGCCCTACGCTGTATTGGCTGCCGCCCAAGCCGTTTGTGCGCGTGCCATCGGGGAGGGATTGCACTGGCGTAACAGATTCGATTTCCTCCAGGCGGAACTGCGTGCTGTAAAGCGGCGCTTTGATCGTAACCTCGCCGTTTTCCACGACCGGCGCAAAGGTGGCAAGGTCAAAAGCCAGAAAGAGCAGAAACAGGCCGATCATCAGGCCGCCTATCAGGATACCGCCGCATAGGGCAAGCAGGCGTCCTCCGGGGTTGCCGAGGTTGAGCGTCATGCCGGCCTCAAAGCGCTTTTCCACCATCAGGCGAGGGTCGTCCGGATTATTGTAGGCCCCGCTTTGCCAATAGACGTCGTCATCCACGAGGATGGGATGATCGGCTGCTTCCAGCAGGCGCTTTTGAGCCTCCCGCACGCTTTGATGCGTGAAGAGGGTGGCGCCGAATACCAGAAGCACCGTTGCAGCCGTCAGCAGGGAGACGGGCAGGGCCGCAGAAGCGGGCTTTTTGTAAAGCACCCAAAAAGCCACCAGCTCCAGCGCCGCACCGCCGTTGCCAATGATTGCGCAGCAAATGGACCAGCGCCTGCGCCAGACGCGGTTATAGGCCAGGTTGATCTCACTGGATTCACACAGGGCGGTTGTGGGGTATGTGAGGTAGACCCGGTACAGCACAAGGCCGAGGAGCGGGAAAATAAACAACATCAGCGGCGCCCAGGCCGGAAGCGATACGTTTTTGCTCAACAGTGAATAGAGAATGCCCGCCGCCGCCATTAGGAAGGAGGGGAGAAGCCAGTAAGCGGAGATGGGCATGTGCTCCTTTTCCCGGCTGACTGCTGTATCGATATGGATCGTGTGCACACCGCCTACAAACCACTCGTTTTTCTGCTTAATGGCATAGAGCTCCCGCATCCGGGCGGTGGAAATTTTGCTGTAGGCAAGGATAGCGCCGGCAATCCAAACGGCCATGTAGCCGAATTGCATGGAAATGTATGCAGGCAGAAGCAAGAGCGGGAGAGCGGCTGCCAGGGCGGCGCAGGCAAACAGCAGCATATTGCGGCGGTATTTCCTGAGGACGGCCAACACAGGCGGCGCTTCGATGTGGTCGAGCGGGAGCGTTACGCCCAGCAAAACATTTGTGTTGGGCCTGGACTGCACAAATGCCAGAATGCAGAAGATAACAGTCAAGAGCAGGCAAACAGAGAATTCGATCATAGAATGGCATCTCCTATCCGCAATGATGGTTCTGGAATGCTGTTCATCGTTCCAAAGCGGCCGTTGGAAGGCCGCCCATCTGGTCAAAAAGGCTGCCGCAGAGCGAGAGAAAATCCTGCTTTTCCATCCCGGCCAAGCCGGATTCAGCGATCAGAAGCGCAAGCTCTCCCTCCAGCTTTTCCCGAAATTCACCACTGAGCCGGACGGATGGGCTGACCCGTGCGCCATGGCGGCGGTCGATTTCAATATAGCCTTCGTTTTTAAGCGCGGTGTAGGCTTTATTGACTGTCATGGTATTGACCCCGATATCCTGTGCGAGCTGACGGACAGTGGGAAGCCCTTCGCCGAGCTGCAGTTCTCCGCGGCCGATGCCGAGGACGATCTGGTTGCGCAGCTGGACATAGATTGGTGTTTCACTCGCCATGTCGATGCGTAAAATCATAGATAAAATCACCTCTTTTGTATTATATATAATAATACAAACAATACAAAAAGTCAAGCGGCAATTTTGCTACTGTACGCAGTAGCTTTTTACGGGAAAAGCAGAATCCTTTTTGTTTCTAAAAAAGAGAGTAAAAAAGCAAATGATTTTTTACTCTCTTTTCATAAATTTATACCTGTTTCTCTGCGATGGATGTGCTATAATTCTATTAATAATGAGAATTATGCTTAGAAATTTGTGGAAGTAGACGAAAGGAGCAAGCCGTTTCAATAGGGATGGGAGGTTTGGCATTGCAAATTCACGTGGATCCAAGCCGGCAATTTCAGGCGATGGAGGGTTTTGGCGCAAGCGGCGCTTGGTGGGCACAGATTGTAGGCGGATGGAAGCATATCGATCCAGACAGCGGGAAGCCGGTCCGCGACAGGATCTCTGAGCTGCTTTACAGCCGGGAGAAGGGGATCGGTCTGCAAATTTACCGCTACAACATCGGAGGTGGTTCCAGGCATTCCGGGAAAGGGCGCTTCTCACAGCCTGCGCGCAGGACGGAGAGCTTTGACGCCGGACCCGGCAAATACGATTGGAGCCGGGATGCAAACGCTGTTTATATGATGAAACAAGCTGTGCGCGACGGGGCGCGGGAGCTTGTGCTGTTTGTCAATTCTCCGCCGGAACGGATAACGAAAAACGGGAAAACGCATGTGGAGGTAATCGAGAGCCTGCATGAAAATTTGAGCCGTCAAAACTACGAGGCGTTTGCGGACTATTGCCTGGATGTAACGGAGCATTTTGTGCAGGAAGGGTTGCCGGTCAAATATCTCTCGCCGGTCAATGAGCCGCTTTGGGTCTGGAATGGAGGGCAGGAGGGTTGCCATTACCGCCCGGCCAGTGTGAAGAGATTGTTTCAGGTGTTTGCCGAAAAGCTGGAGCAGCGGAGGGCGCTGCAAAATGTCCGCTTGGCCGGAGCTGAGGTAGGCGATATCCGATGGTTTAACAAAACCTATACGCGGCGGCTGCTGGGCGATCCGCAGATTCGCAGGCATTTGGATGCCTTGGATGTACACTCCTATTGCCACCCCGCACCGCTTCCATTTCTCAACGACCGCCAAGCGTTTCTCAAGCGGTTTCGCCGGTGGATGGACGGGCATTATCCCGATGTGCCGGTTAGAATGAGCGAATGGACGCATATGAAGGGCGGCCGGGATTACGGGATGGATTCCGCCCTTGTGATGGCGCAGACGATGTATGAGGATTTGACCCTATTGAACGTGACCTCATGGCAGCATTGGATTGCAGTCTCTGAGGTAGATTTTTGCGACGGGCTGATTTATATCGATCTGGAGGAGCAGACCTTCGCACCTACCAAACGGCTGTATGCTACCGGCAATTTTTCACGCTACATCCAGCCGGGTGCGCGGCGTATTGCCGCCTGGTCACAGGATCAGGAGCTCCGCCTTCTGGCTTTTGTACAGGGCGAGCAGACGGTACTGCTTGTAATCAATCCCACTGATCAGGCAAAGGCGGTTTCTGTGGAGCCGTGTTCTCGGGGAACGGTCTCGCTGGTCGTGACGGATGAAACGCGGGATCTTGTGCCGGAGGAGTTGAAAAGCGGCGGGGAAATTCCCATCGCCGCCCGGTCTGTGAATACGATTCTTTTTTAACTTTGTTTTTTTGAGCGGAATTGCTTCCGGTATTGGCTGGGCGTCATCCCATATTGCTCTGCAAAGGCTTTCCGGAAATGGCTGCGGTCATAAAATCCAATGGTTTCACTGATTGCGTCCATGCTCAGATCCGTGCTTTCCAGAAAATAGACGGCGGAATTCAGCTTGCACTGCATGTGGTAGCGGCTGGGCGACACACCGTATTTGCTGGTAAACAATTTCTGCATCGTGTTGGGCGACATGCCGAATTTTACAGACAGTTCCTTCATGGTCAGTCGCTCATTGCATTGCTTCTCAACATATTTTTTTACATCCAGAATCGCGTTATCATTTGTCTTAATATAATGCCGCCCGCTTTTTTGCTGTTTCCCGGCCTTAGGCGCTGTCATGCCCATTTCAAAGAGGATGTTGTGGATCAGGAGCATTAGCCGCTTTTCCCGGTCGAGGTTTGGCCTACCGAGCGCCAACTGCTTAATTTGATGGTAATAAGGCGTAATGTCCAGATGGCGCACAAAAGGCGTTGTGTTGATTTCGTACAGGTCGAGCCACTGGTCAATGATGCTGCCGGAAACAGTGACCCAAATTTTAGTGTAGGGATTTTTTTCGTCGGAGTAATAGGTGTGTTCTTTCCCGCTTTTCAGGATATAGCAATCGCCTTTTTCGACCGTGGTTACCAGGCCGCCGGATTCGATATAGCCGACGCCGTCCAGCACGCATTCAATGATCGTGTCGGGATTTGTCTTTCGGGAGATGATATAGTCTGGGTCGGGATACAGCTTTCCGAAGGCATATAGGTGAAACAGCCCGCTGTTTTGATTCTGATCGTACAAATACATTTCTTCACGGAAAACGGGCAAGTAGGATCCCCCCCTGTGGGTTCTTTGACGCCGCAGAGAGCGGCGGGCTTTTTTGCGGACTGTGTATCCGTTTTGCAAGGGCTTTTATCACTATTATACCGGACGGGCCTTATCCGTGCAAGTTTATCCGCCGGGAGGCGGCCGGTAGTGTACAGAAGGAGGAGGAAACATTTTGAATGTGAAAAACGCCGTATCATCATTGGTGGGATCGGTTCGCCGGTATTGGAAAAGGCCGCCCGCGGGCAGGTATATGAGCTATAAGGAGATTTTTTCACTTTCCGTTGGCGGAATCGGCATCAAATTCATCACCTATTGCGTCGCCAATATGGTGCTGGCGGTGGGTAATACGCTCATTGGCAACACCATTGGCATCGATCCCGGGCCGATGTATGTGATTTATCTGCTCAGCGTACTGTCCGGTTTCCCGCTGACGGCCCTGCGCGCCAAGATGATCGACAATACGCGCAGCATGAAGGGAAAATACCGCCCCTATATCCTCACGATGGGCATCCCTACCGTGCTGCTCGGCATCGGGTTTATCTGGATGCCCTACGAGCGGATGAGCCTGATGGTGAAGTGCGTGGTCGTTTTGCTCTTTAACATCGGCTTCCAGTTTTTTTACAATTTTATGTGCGACTCGTATGACAGCCTGATTAACGTGCTCTCTCCCAACACGCTGGAGCGCTCGGATGTGTGCTCCATCAAGTCTGTTGTTGAGAATTTATCGCCTTCTATCGCCAGCATTTTTTTGCCGATTGCTGCGCGCCTCATTACGGGCGACAATACGCTGTATGATATGCGGGTCTACCGCGTGCTGTATCCTCCCATGCTGCTGGTCGGGTTGCTGATCTCCATCCTGATTTATGTCAACACCGAGGAGAAGATTGTCCAAGCTAGAACGCACGTCATTCAGGTCAAATTCTCCGATGCGTTCCGGGCAATCGCACGGAATAAATATTTCTGGATTATTTCCCTTGCCGGTTGGCTGGGTTTTCTGGAGACATCGTTTAACAATATCATCGGCTGGATGTATAACTACCAGCAGGCATGCACGCCAACGCAGTATTCCCTGATCACTGCGATTGCCGGCAACGCATCCTTCTGGCCGAACCTGATCGCGCCTTATTTTATTCGCCGGTTTGGCAAGCGAAGCATCCTGGTTTTCACCAACCTGCTCAATATCGTCTTTATCTTTTTGATGCTGCCCATTGTGCGTATGACGGGTTCGCCCCATATCATCTGGCTGCTGCTGTTCTGCACGTTTATCAACAGTTTCATCTCCGCGCTGGGGCATTTGCTCAACCCCAGCCTGAA
>USBP01000009.1 GCA_900552985.1 uncultured Oscillospiraceae bacterium | reverse complement strand
CGATTTTTGTTTTGCATCTTATTTTTCTTTACCGACCAGCCAGTCAATGGATACGCCCAGGACATCGCTCAGGGCAACCAACTCTGTGTCTGTAACATATCTCAACTGGCCCTCCAGCTTTGATAAGCCAGAAGCGTTCAAATCGATGCCTCTCACCTGCAGTTGGGTCAGAAGATCCTTCTGCTTCATGCCAATTGCCTTGCGGGACTGCTCCACTTTTGCGCCGACGATGTTGCGATCGCCAAGCGGCTGCTTCCTGATTCTCATAACCATACACCTCTCCAAAAAATATATGACGGCATCCGGAAGATCATAACTGGCCGCAGCACAGCTGATTCCATGCCGCCGACCGCGGAAAAGCCGGATAATTGGGGGGCCGGCAAACCCGCGGGATCTGGCGTCTAAAAAGGGCGGTAGTTCTCCTTTGCTTTATGTGCATTATAACCTGCCAAGAAGAAAAAAACAAGAGCTTTTTCTATTCATATAGAAAAATTTAATAATAGAGAAAAAGATTTTATATATTGTTTTTATAAGGAATATTAAATTAACCTTTTTTACTCATAAAACGCTTATTTAGAATTATAAAAGAAAATCTGTAAAGAACGGCGCGGAAAGAAGAAAAAAGTGTTATAATAAAACAATCGTAGATATTCTAAAGAATTATCAACCGGACGCCACCTTTCACTCTGGCGCTTCGTAAAGGGGAACTGACAAATGGGATGCACGGACAACAAATTGAACCTGACCATGCTGACAGATTTTTACGAGCTGACAATGGCCAACGGCTATTTCCAAAACGGGTTTACAGAGCAGATCGCATATTTTGACCTGTTCTTCCGCAGAATCCCGGATGGCGGGGGATTTGTCATTATGGCCGGCGTAGAACAGATGATCGATTATCTCGAGCACCTTTCCTTTTCCGAGGAGGATCTCGATGCCCTGCGCGGGCACGGCTTCAGCGAGGCCTTCCTCAATTATCTGCGCCATTTCCAATTTACCTGCGATGTTTGGGCTGTCCCGGAGGGGACGCCTGTTTTTCCCGGCGAACCAATCGTTACCGTGCGCGGTCCTGTCATACAGGCGCAGTTTGTTGAAACCATGCTGCTGCTGTGCGTCAACCATCAAAGCCTGATCGCCACCAAGGCCAACCGAATTGTCCGCGCCGCCCAAGGCCGGGGCGTGATGGAATTCGGCTCCCGGCGGGCGCAGGGCTTCGACGGCGCAGTTTACGGTGCGCGCGCCGCTTATATCGGCGGCTGTATCGGCACGGCCTGTACCCTTTGTGAACGCGATTTCGGCATTCCGGCGCTCGGCACCATGGCGCACAGCTGGGTGCAGCTTTTCGACAGCGAGCTGGACGCTTTCTGCGCCTACGCGCGGGAATACCCGCACGACTGCACGCTGCTGGTCGACACCTATGATACGCTGCATTCCGGCCTGCCAAATGCCATCGAGGCTTTCCGCCGTGAGCTGCTGCCGCGCGGCTGCCGCCCAAAGGGCGTTCGGATTGACAGCGGCGATATCACCTACCTCTCCAAGCGGATGCGCAAAATGCTGGATGAGGCGGGCTTTCCGGATTGCGCAATCGTTGCCTCCAATTCGCTGGACGAATACATTATCCGGGATATGCTTATCCAGGGGGCGAAGGTGGATTCCTTCGGCGTGGGGGAGCGTTTGATAACCGCTGCGTCCGACCCGGTGTTTGGCGGCGTATATAAGCTTGCAGCTATTGAAACGCCGGAGGGGATCGTCCCGAAAATCAAGCTCAGTGAAAACGTCAGCAAAATTACCACACCCGGTGCAAAAACCGTGTGGCGGCTTTTTGACCGCGACAGCGGCAAAGCCATTGCGGATGTGGTCACGCTGATTGACGAAGTCATAGACGAGCGATCTCCCTATGAGCTGTTTGACCCGGAATTCACCTGGAAGCGCAAAACCGTGCGCAATTTCCTGGCCCGCCCGCTGCTGCGACAGATTTTTCAAAACGGTAAATGCGTCTATCATACGCCGGCGGTAGAAAAGATCCGTGCCTACTGCGCAGAGCAGGTGGACACGCTGTGGGAAGAGGTGCTGCGCTTTGAAAACCCGCACCAGTATTATGTGGATCTCTCCCAAAAGCTGTGGGAGCTCAAGCACAGCTTGATTGAAGCGCACCGCACGGAAGAAGCGCGCTGAGAGAATAGCAGGCTGTCGAAAGGCTGCGCAGCGTTTCCCTTTTAGAACGCATCCGTCAGAGTGCTGTCACAAGGAGGCAGACGGTCAGGGGCGCACACGCCCTGCTGCCGCGTTACGTTCCACAATCGAAAGGAAAAACCAGCTGTCTCATCCACCTTTTTCCCTGAGAAGGGCATGGCTGAGGCGGCTGTTTTTATGACAGCCGCCTCAAAACCTGACCATGGCTATTCAGCCTGAAATAAGTTGGGCAAAAAGGAGGAGAGAGGACTATGCATCCAGCGGTGCGGCCATTTGCCGAAAAACGCCTCCCATATGTATCGAAAGGTTTTATCCAAAAAAACGGTACATATTATACAGATTAAGGCCCAGAACCAGCACCATTGCCCCTTGGAACAACAGCGAAACCTTTTTTTCGCTGAGCCTGCAATTAAGCCTGCCGCCCACCTCGCTCCCTAAAATTCCGCATAGAATCATCCCCAGCAAGACCGGGAGCATAATCTCCGGAACCTCGCCGGATAAAATAGTTTTCACCGTACCAGCCGCCTGACTGATTAAAATAATATACAGGCTGTTCTGCGCTGCGGCCTTTGCAGACATCGCAAAAAAATAATACAGCGCCGCCACATTAAACGGGCCCCCTCCAATCCCCAGGAAGGAACCCAGCGCTCCCAGCGCCAGGCCAATTGCAGCGCATGGCAGCAAGCCCTGGATCTGTTTTGCAGAAAAGCGCCTGCGAAAAATCGTATAAATCAGCGTTGCCAGCGTAGCGGCAAATAAAAGCAGCGCCTGTAGCCCTCCCACCATATCCGCATCGGGCAACCCTCCGGTCAGCCGGGTATAAAGCTCCTTTCCCAGAAGGCCGCCCACCGCCGCGCCAACCGCCAAAGGCGTGGATACCCGAAAGTCAAGCTGAGAATCCTTTTTCCATACGGCCTTTCCCACTGACCAGCAGCTCATCCCCAGCACCGTGCAGCCCGAATAGAAATGAATCGCTGCCATGCTGGCCGCCTGGCAGGCATCCAGCACGGGTTTTATAATCACACCGCCGCCCATGCCGCAAATTTTTCCTAAAACGCTGGCGAAAAAGGCAACCAAAAAGCAGATTCCAACCATATTTCCTCCTCAGAGGCGTGGGAGAAGCCGCCGCATCCCGGACGTGCAGCAATGCAGCGCATACGCCTGTGCCTCCCTCCTTCGGTCATTCCGCAATCGTCCGGGCGGACTGTAGAATCCGCTCCACTGTCTCGATCGTATATAAGCCGTCCGCCCCTGTACAGGTAGGCGCCCGATCAAACCGCACGGCATCAATTACCTCGCGATGCTGGCGGTAGCCAAAGGGGACCGCAGCCAATGCGGGGAAAGTCATGCTGCCCGCCTGAGAAACGCCTGGGCTTGTTACTGCCAGCGGCCCATAGCCGGTGCGCAGATAAATGCTCCCGTTGCTCCCGTGGATTTCCATGGTGTACCGGTTGCAGTGCCATTTCTGCACCCAACTGATCTGATGGCTCACCATCGCGCCGCTCTTCAGGCGGTACTGCGCAAGCGCCCAATCTTCATTATCCGGATATATGGTTTGCCCGTTGATCTCCCGTGAGGATACCTTTTGTCCCTTAGAGGCAAAAACAACCTCCTCGATATCCCCCAGCAGATACCGCACCAGATCAATGCCATGCACGCCGACGTCGATAATTGCGCCGCCAGGCCCACACTGCGCGGAATCATACTGCCAGGTGGAATAATCGCTGCCGGGCAGTGAATTTCGGATATGTGCCATATAGATCTGCCCCAGCTTCCCGGAGGCAATGTACTCCCTTGCCCAGCGGGATTCCTCAAAATACCGGTGCATAAAGCTGACAAACAGCTTTACATGGTTTTGCTCCGCCGTACAAATGATATCGCGGCACTGCTGCGAGGTCATCGCAAACGGCTTCTGCACAAACACATGCTTCCCCCTCTCCGCTGCAAACATGGCAATTTCCCTGTGCAGGCAGTTTGGGGTCAGGACAAACACCAAGTCCACATCCGACCGATCGATCGCCTTCGCATAGTCTGCCGTCACATCCGCCGCACCGGCTGCCGCCTTCTCGGCACGCTCCTGCACAATGTCGCAGCAGACTACGATCCGCGCTTCCGGGATCAAACGGAGCGCCTCCATGTGGTAAGCGCTGATCGCCCCGCAGCCGATGATGGCCACCCCGACCTTTCTTTCGTCAAATGATTTCATCATTATCCTTCTTTCCGGCGAGCTCTTTGTCTCACGTTTTCTCCAAATCCTCGGCGCAATAGTCGCTCCGCCGGTTGACGCGCGCGCCCTCCGGCGCCTTTACATCGCCATACAGCAAAGGGTCCCTTGTCCGCCGCATCCACTCTAACAGGGATTGCGCCAGTTCATCCTTCACCTGCGCATAAGAAGGGCATGCTGCTACATTTTGCTTTTCCATAGGGTCAGCATACAGGTCATAAAGCTCCTCACCGCCGCAGCCATTCTCCGTAAGGCAATGGTTTTCAAATAGAAAGGTTTTTTCCGGGCAATTATCAATGTTGGATAAAATTCTGCCCGGCTTTTTGTCAAACCGCCGGATATATTTATATCGCTCACAGCGAACTGCCCGCATAGGCTCATACGCAGCATGATAGTTAATTTCGGAAAACAGCAGCCTTTCGCCGGATGAAGCCTCCTCCTGATGGAGCAGCGGGAGCAGGGATTGCCCCTCCAGCCAATCTGGCTTTTCAATGCGGCATAGCTCGCAAAGGGTGGGGAACAGATCCAGATGCGACACCATTGCATCCACACAGCGTCCCCTTGCAGGATTGCCGGGGTAATCCAAAAGCAGGGCAACGCCGGTTCCGCCATCATAAAGCGTGCATTTCATGCCGGGCACTGCAGGGCCGTGGTCTGTGGTAAAAAGGACAATGGTATTTTCCCGCAGTCCGGTTTCATCCAGCGCTTGCAGGATGCTGCCCACCAGCTTATCGCAGAAACGCACTGAGCTCATGTAATCCGCCATATCCTCACGGTTCTGCACGGTATCATAAATACCAGGGAAAGGCGCCACATAGCCGGCGTCGATATCCGCTTCGTGCTTTCTCCACTTCCGATGCGTGTTGTACATGCCGAAGGAGAGGAAAAACGGCCGTTCATGGGGCTCGCGCAGATAGTTGCAAACCAGTTCCGCATTTGCCCCATCAAATGCAAAGGAATCAAAGTCCACACAGCCCATATCAAATGCCTGGTCATCCAATATCCGCGTATATCCCAGCATTTCTGCCTTGGGCGCCTCATGTTGAATGCCGCACAGCACTGTTTCATACCCAAAGCCGGTGAAATAACCCGCCATATGATGCTGGTAATCCGGCAGGGAAAAACCGCGGTGGGCAAGCCCAAACATCCCGCAATTGTGGGGATACTGCCCGGTAAGCAGCCCCGCCCTGCTTGGCGAGCAGGTTGGCGCCACGCTGAATGCCTGCCGGAACAACGTCCCCCGCTTGGCCAGCTCTTCCAAATTCGGAGTCTCCATCGGGTATCCATACGGCTGCAGAAACCGACCGGAGTCATGTGTATGTAATAATAAAATGTTCATAACTGCTCCATTGTATCAACTTTTACAGCAGCCTTACGCTCGGCCGCCTGATAGATCGCACGGACTACCCGAATGCAGGCGAGCCCTTCCGCCCCGCCGGGATTGGCTTTGGCGCCTGTCCGGATCATCTCCAGAAAACTCTCATGCTGCTCCACGCCCAGCTTTTCATATGGAACCTGTAACGAAATCCAGGTGGCGGGCTTACCCGGCTCCACCTTACAGACATTGACAATCCCCATGGGATCGCGCAAAAAGATCGATCCCTTCTCGCCGAAAATCTCCATGGAGAACCGGTCTGCATTGGACCAGTGGTGCCAGCTGATCATCTGGCTGACCGTGACACCGGAACGGGTTTTATAAACAGCCAGCGCATGATCCTCATTATTCGGATGCACATACTCTCCATCGGTGAAAATGACATCGCGGAAGCGCCCCATATTGGCGAAGGTTACTTCATCGATCTCTCCAATCAGGTATCTTACCAGGTCAATTCCATGTACGCCCAGGTCGATGACACAGCCGCCTCCCACATTCTTTTTGTCATAAAACCACTTGCTGACCGTGGAAGTAGCGCCCGGCGCATTCAAAATGCGCACCATCTCAATTTTCCCAATCGTATTTTCCTGAATCAGGCGGCGGGTTTGTGCAATGCCCAGAAGATACCGGTGCATAAAGCTGACAAACAGTTGCACGCCGTTCTCCTCGCATGCCTTCATCATGCGATGGCATTCCTCCAGGGTGCGCCCCATTGGTTTTGTGACAAATACATGCTTGTGAAAGGAGGCGGCCAGTTCCGTCACCTCACAGTGATTATAGTTAGGCGTCAGAACCAGCACACCCTGAATGTCATCCAACGCCAGCAACGCTTCATCCTGTGTAAACACACGCTCCTGCGGCAGCCCAAAATACGCTGCTGCCGCCTGCGCCCGCTCGGGGATCCAGTCGCACACAGCTGCTACCTCGCAATCCGGCAGGCTCTTCAGCGCCGGCATGTGATACTGCTTCGCAATTGCACCGCACCCGATCACGCCGATCTTTACAATTTCTTTGTTCATTCAGATCTCCTCCATCGCCACTGTGCGGTTTTCCCTGGCCGATTTGTACGCCGCCAGGATCAGGCGCAGCGCAGCATATCCATCCTCCAGCGTAGAGGGAAACGCCTCCCCCTTCTCCAGGCAGTCGATAAACCGTGCGGCAACTGCTTCATGAATGTGCTTAAAATTGACCGGCATCCGCGGGTTTTCCCAGCCTGCCAGAGGCTTTCCCTTGCGATATACCTGCAGCGGGAAATTGTTTTCCCCATTGATGGTAGTGGAGGCGCAATCGTTGAAGCTTTGCTGGATCGTCCCCTCCAGGCCAAAAATTTCTGTGGTCAGGGAGCCGGCCGCAAAGGTCCAGGAGGCTTGCATGGTGCCCAGGACCCCATTGGCAAACTCAATGATAGCCACGCCATTGTCTTCCACCTTCAGCCCGACTGTGCTGGGTGGAATTTTTGCCGTTATGTATTTCGGCTCGCCAAACATCCAGATCAAAAAATCCGCCGCATGGATTCCCTCATCCGGGAATGCGCCGCCTCCGGAAAACGCCGGGTTTGTAAACCAGGCAAGAGGCGCGGGCGTCGGCCCTTCCGCCGCCCAACCGATCCCATGCCGTTTGCGAAAACTCACGACAGGGCCGATCTGGTTTCCCTCCAGGAGGGCCTTTATTTTTTCATTGACTGGGTCCACACGCATCGGAAAAGCCTGCATGTAGCGCACGCCGGCCTGCTCCACCGCCTGCTTCATCGCGCTGCAATCCTCCAGTGTGGCAGCGGTGGGCTTTTCGCAGAGGATCTGCTTGCCCGCCTGCGCCGCCGCAATTGTGTAAGCGGCATGCCGCGCGTTTTCCGCACAAATCCCCACAGCGGTGACTTCAGGCTGTGCGAGCGCCTGCTCCATTGTCTCGTAGCAGGCAATCCCATATTGCTGTGCAAACTGCTGCGCCAGCGCCTGATCCTCATCCCACACGCCAACCAAATCCGCTTTGGTATGCATCTGCCATGCATGGGCCCAACTGTGCGCATGTGGATGGGCAACGCCCAACATCACAAGTTTGACCATTCTTTATCCTCTCCCTTCTCTTTCCTGAATGAGCGGCGACACAAGCGCAAACGCTTTTTCCAAGCAAGCGTTAACCCTTTCCAGATCGTCCCATCCTTCGGTTCCATGGCAGGAAACATTGTACCAGCCGGAAAAGCCGTTTTGAGAAAAGGCTTCAATCTGCGCTTGAAAATCGCGCTGTCCACCGCCCGGCATCTGCTCCTCTCCTGTACCGAACGCCCGGTCGCTGGCAGGGAAAGAAAAGCCTTTTTTAACGTCCCATAAATACAGCATATAAGCGCGTTTGGGAGCAATCATGCGGTATACATCCTCCGCCTCATATCCCCGCGCATTGGCGTGGGGCGGAGCGATAATATAAGCCAAAGCATCATCATCGATACGCCGATCTGTCTGATAAATCTGATAAAGGTATTCATTCAGCGTATAGCAATGGGGCACCTCAATTCCAATCTTCAGCCCCAGAAATTTTGCATATTCAAGATCCTGCCGGAGCAGGCTCATATAATCGGCAAGGCTTCTGCCTGGTTTCCCATAGGGAACGCTGACAGGGTTCAAATTTGTCATGTTATCCGCCCAATCTGGGGATTGGGCAGGCTCCCAAATGACTACAGGAATTCCCAGTGCGGCGGCAAACTGCATCCGTTCCCGCCGTTCTTCGTCGGTCATAAGGAACAGCGTCATGGATACTGCCGTCATATCGAAGCGGCGCAGCAGCTCACGGACTTCCTCCGGGCTCGTTTTTTTCGGATCCGCATGGTCGCAGATCGCCTTGCAGGCCCATAGATCCACGTAGCGAAATCCAATCCTGGACATTTCGCGCAAAGCGGTCTCCAGCGGAAACGAAGCATAGAGATTTGACCCGCAGCATAATTTCATCATGTATACATCCCCCTACCACCATTTGATCTGATCGGTCACATAGCTGCGTAACCGGACGAACTCCGGCGAGTTTATATCCCTTGGGCGGGGCAGGTCGACCGTCACATCCTCCTTAACGCTGGCCGGCTTTTGAGAAAGGATTAAAATACGATCTGCCAGATAGACCGCTTCCTCAATATTATGCGTAATGAACAAAACGGTACTATGCAGTTCCTTCCAGATGCGAACCACCTCATCCTCCAGATAGAAACGGGTTTTGATATCCATCTGACCGTAGGGCTCGTCCATGAGCAGCAGATCCGGATTCATTGCAAACGCCCGTCCGATGACCACCTTCTGCTCTGTGCTGGTGGAAAGCTCGCTGGGATACCGGTCCAAATCCGCGCTCAGGCCCATCAGCTTTGCAATGCTCTCCACACGGGAGGCGATCTCCTTTTTGGGAACATGCTTGAGCGACAGGCAATACCCCAAATTCTTGCGCACCGTCAGCCAGGGATACGCAGTGGGTTCCTGAAAAACGAATGCCAGGTTGTGCTTTTTCGGGTTGGCCGGCTTGCCGTCGATCAATATTTCACCGCTGGTAGGCTCCAGAAGACAGGTCAGCAGGTTCAAAAAGGTGGTTTTGCCGCATCCGGTGGGCCCTACCACACAGATAAACTCGCCGCGCCTGACGTTAAAATTGCAATCCTTCAGCACTTCCAGAGAACCGAAATTTTTATATAAATGGCGTACTTCTACTTTATACGGATTGTTTTCAGCCATGTTTATCCTCCCTACTGACCCAAATCCAAATCCATCTGATCGGCGATTTCCTGACGGATTTTTAGAAAATCCTCCGACAGATTGTTTCTGGGGCGCGCCAGGCCAGTCAGATCAAATACATTTTTCACCTTTGCCGGCCGTTTAGACAGCAGCACAATGCGGTCTGCCAGATATACGGCCTCTTCAATATTGTTGGTGACAAAAAGGATCGTGCGCTTATCCTGATTCCAGATCTTTAAAATTTCATCCTCCATTGCGTAACGCGTTTGCGCATCCAGCTGCCCAAACGGTTCATCCATCAACAGGATCTCCGGCGCACTGGCATAGGCTCTTGCAATCCCGACGCGCTGCTTCATACCGCCGGAGAGCTGATGCGGATAGGCGTTCTCAAAGCCCTGAAGTCCGACCAGATCAATGTAATGCTGCGCGGTTTTTTCCCGTTGCTCCTTCGGAACCTTGGCGTATTTCAGGCCGATCTGCACATTTTTGCTGACGGTCAGCCAGGGCAGCAGGGCCAGCTTTTGAAACACCATCAACACGCGCTTATCCAGGCCGTCCATCTTGTCGCCATCCAGATAGATCTCTCCAAGCGTCGGCTTTAAAAGCCCTGCAATCATATTCAGCAAAACCGTTTTGCCGCACTGGCCCGGCCCCAGGATGACCAGGAACTCATTCTCCCGCACATCCATACTGATATCGTCTATCACCAGCGTATCGTTCTTTTTTGTGACGAATGCCTTGGACAGCTCCCTGACGCTCAATTTAAATCGGTCCGCCATGGGCTGAGCCTCCTTTCAAGGATGGTAAAGGCTGTGGACATCAATGCGCCGATAATCCCGATGAGCAGCATCGCTACCAGCACGAGTTGAATGTCGTTGCTGTCTGATCCGCGCGTGACCAGCATGCCGAGGCCATAATTTGCCGAAATCATTTCAGCCGCCAGCACAACCCCCCATCCGGTCGTCAGGGCAGTTTTTAAGCCCGCCATAATGGAGGGCAGCGCTGAGGGAAACACCACATCGGTAATCAGGCGGATTCCCCGTGCGCCAAACATGCGGCCCACCGCGATATTATCCTTATTCGCCAGGTTTACGCCCGCATATGTGTTGACCACAATCGCAGAAAAGGTGCCGATAAACACCAGGATGTACTTGGAAAATTCAAAAACGCCGCACCAGATCGAAATCAGCGGCACCCAGGCAAGCGGGGGAATCGGCCGGATAATTTCAAACACCGGCTGAAAGATGGCCCGGAACCGCTCGCTCCAGCCGATCATGGTGCCAAGGGGAATCCCAACCGCTGTGGCGGCCAGCAGGCCCACAAACACCCGCCGCAGGCTTTGCAGGGAGTGCCCCAGCATTGACATCCCGGCAATCGGATTCTCAGAAAGAGAGACAAACTTGCTCCAAACCTCATAGGGGGATGGCAAAATCGAAGACTCTCCACTGGAGGCCACAATCCATAAAAGGACCAACAGCCCCAGCGATAAAAAGGAGAGCAGGTTGAGCAGAAAATCTTTTGCAATAAACGTATGCTTTTTCATACCGCTTCTACTGCCTCCATCTCAATACAAATTTTTCGATCCCGTTAAGCAGGGCGAACAGGATCAATCCGATGATGCCGATGGTCAACATGCCGACCATAATCAGATTCACGCGCATAAATTGCCGCCCGGCCAGGATCATGTAGCCCAGGCCATCGTTGGAGGCGAGCATTTCCGCCGCTACCAGCGTGGACCAGGAGAGCCCCAGACCCACCTTCCAGCCGGTGAATACCATCGGCATGGCGGACGGTATGCCTACACGGCGGAAGATCGTAAAATTCGATGCGCCGCAGGTCTTTGATACATTAATCATGGCCTGATTGGTCAGCTTAATACCGGCATATGAATTGAGAACCACCGCCACAAATGCGGACAGAAAAACGATGAAAACCTTGGGCGCCAGCCCAATGCCCAGCAGTACAATCATCAATGGGATCCATCCAACGGCGGGGATCGGGCGAATGAGATTGAACACGGGGCGGACAAATTTATCCACAGGCTTATACCATCCCATCAAAAGCCCCAGTGGGGTACCCACTACTACTGCCATCAAAAAGCCAATCATTGAAATTTTCATACTGGAGAGGATATGCACGGGAAGGGTGGCGCCATCCGGCGCCTGACTGCTCAGCTTATCGATCAGAGCGGCGAGCACCTCGGAGGGGGCGCAGAAAAACCGGCTTGTGATCCAGCCCAGCCGAACGGACAGCTCCCACAGGATCAATAGAACGGCAATGCTGGCGATGGAGGTCAGCAGCAGATTCCTGCTTTTATGTTTGATCTGCTTACGCTCCCGATCAACGGCTTTTGTAAGCTTTTCCTGATTGGTGTTCATACAATAAACTCCTTTTTGACCGGAACGGGCTGCGCCGGTTCAGCGCAGCCCGTTCGTCAGGCTCGGTTACTCCAGCGTGATTGCATTAATAAATTCGTCGGGCATCAAATCCAACTGCTTCACCGTCTCCAGATCCTCCTGCGTGTAGGAGCCCTGTGCAATCTGATACTCCATAATATCTTCAAAGCATTGCATCATATACCGTTCGCCGTCTTCCCCCTTGTTCATGTAATGCCGGGATTGTTCCAGCGTATGGTACGGAATCCCTTCCAAAACCGCACGGCACTCTTCCTTGGTTGCCGTTACGCCATTGTCATACAGCAGGTTGTAATAATAATCAGTCGCTTTATCCGGATTTTCCTCAATCCACTGAGCTGTTTCGTAATAGATTTTCAACACCTTTTCCACCAGCTCCGGATCCTGGCACGCCGCTTCTGTCGCGTAAATCATAGAGGGCGAGTCCGCGCCGACCTCGGACAATACTGCCGCTTTGACCCAGCCTTCAGCGGCCGCATCCACGGACAGAGCCAACCAGGAGATAATCGCATCGCCCTCGCCTGCCCGGAAGGCTGTGTTCGCAGAGTTTACCTCCATATTGGTGACATTGACGTCAGACAGCGTTAGCCCAAAGGCATCCAGCGCACGCACCAGGCAATAGTGGCCGGTCGTATTGACGGGGCCGAGCACCGTGATCCCCTCCCAGTCCTCCTTGGTGCCGTACAGAGTGGGATACTCCTCGCAGTGGCCGGGGCCGCTCTTGGCAATCGGGCTGTCAGGTCGCACCCACAGGTCTACCATGGCGTCGTCGGACATACAGGAACCAATCACGCGCATATTGACGTTGAGCATACCCGTGATGGCCGGGAACACACCGCCCGTGCCAAACATCCAGGCATCGGAAGCCGCCGCCTCAATCTGTGCGCCGCCGGATGTGTAGACCAGAAATTCCGCGTTGATCCCGGCTTCCTCAAAGAAGCCCTCCTCCTTTGCAACATAGAAGGGCAAGCTGTTGGTGGCGGTCTGCAGGCCGAATGTCACAGTCTGGAGCTCGCCATCCTGCGCAGCGTCCCCGCCGCCGCTATCCGGCGTGCAGGCGCTCAGGGAGGCTACCAGTGTGATCGCCGCCATTCCCGCAGCCAAGAGACGGGCCATTCTGCTTTTTTTCATGTTTACTCCTCTTTTCTAAAAAATTTTGAAACAAAGCCCCCAAGGAGGCGAATTTCCGCTTCTCTTGTTCCTGAAAAAATAACGCCCATCGTTTTTTTCTGATATGTTCAATTTAGCAAATCGTTTACGTAAACGATTTACTATCTTATATCATACTTTTTGCGCGTTGTCAACAGATATTTTGTATATTTTTTAGTTTCAAAACCTGGAAAATTCTTCCTCTCATTAAGAAGAGTGTGTTTTACCCTTGACTATCCTCTATTTTTCCTTCCTGCGCTCAGAATTCTCATGGAAAAAGACTGAGGAGCCCCTCCCTTTTGTTGTGCATAAATGGCTTTTTGAATTGATTTGCAGTCATAATAAACAGCGTTTTGACCGTATTTTATTGCGTTAGGAAAAGGATTTTTCATCAAAACATTATAGAATCTCCATTATTTTTTCAGTTAAACGATTACTTAACCTTGAAAAAATTTTTTTAGTGAACGCTTCTTGTTGCCTGAATTGATTCTATTTTATCGTTTACGTAGTTGACACTACTGTCAGACTACCGTATAATTTAAACGATTAAAAGCCCGTTTCTTCTAAATCAGACGTTTTTATGAAATGGATAAGGTGTTGACTATGCCGCGCTCTACAATTCAAGATGTCGCCAAGCTCGCCGGTGTTTCTACCGCCACCGTTTCCCACGTGATCAACGGTACTCGTTTCGTCTCCAATCAAACGAAGCAGGTGGTATTTGACGCCATTGAGGCTCTCTCCTACGTGCCAGACCTCGTTGCGCGCAACTTGAAAACCGGGAAGAAAAACACCATCGGTTTTATTATTCCAACCTTTGCAAACTCTTATTTTTTCAACATTATCGAGGCAGTTGAGTCCATCGTCCGTTCCGCCGGATATTCTCTGCTCATCAGCAACTCCAAAGAAAACCCCAAAAAAGAAATCCAGAGCTTTCGTTATCTAAGCGCCGGCCTGGTGGATGGAATTATCGCAATTTCCACTTTGTTGGATTTTCAGGATATTGCCGATGTCGTTCCCAAAAATCTTCCTATTCTGCTCATTGACCGAGAACTGGACAATTGCCGGTGCGATACGCTCACTGTTTCCACATATGACTCTATCTATGAAATTACAGTATCATTTCTGCGCTCCGGGCTTCACCAAAAAATCGGCTATCTTGCCAGCGACGACGACCTAAAAACCACTACAGAACGGTTGCGCGGTTTTCAGGATGCGCTCGCCGCAGAGCATTGGGCTCCTAAAAACGCATGCATCCTCCGCGCAGATTCCACAGCAAACGCACAGGATGCCGGCGCCGCTTACCAGCAGGTCGCCAACATGCTCGAAAATGGCGTGACCGCCATTCTGGTATCCACCAACGTGATGACGCAGGAGGCGCTGCGCTGCCTCTCAGAGCGTAATCTGTCTCCGGTTAAGGATGTAGAAATCGTGGGCCTTTTCAATCCCCCCTATGTTTATCCCTGTCCCGGTCTGCGCTGGATCAATATGCCCGGCCGCACCGTAGGCACCCTTGCCGGTAAAGCGATCCTGAACCGGCTCAACAATCCGGACGCACCGCGATTTCATCAGGTGTTAAAGAGCAACATTGTTGTCAACCAGACCCTTTAACGCACAAAAAACGGACGCATATCCTTCTTGCCTCTTGCGCCCGATTCTATTATATCATGATTTCGTTGCGCAAAGCGCAGCCGCAGGGCGCCGGCCCAAATCAATGATACAATGGTTATTTACAGCATAAGCCCCGCAGCGGCGATATGAACAGCACCCCATTTGTTAGACAGTATGGTATACTGATAACAGATGGGGTGATTTATTATGCCAAAAGGAATACCAAACAAACGATATACACCGGAATTCAAACGAACGGTAGTAGAGACAATGCGAGAGGAGCACCTGAGTGTACGCGAAGTGATGAAAAGGTATGAAATCAATGACCATAAGATCATCGAACGCTGGGAGCGAATCTATCTTGAAGAAGGGCCGGAAGGGCTGGCGGTAGAAAGGCGAGGGCGAAAAAGCGGCAATCGGCCAGCCAAGTTGTTTAAGACGGTTGAAGAAGACCTGATTGCGGAGAACCAGCGGCTGCGAGCAGAGGTAGATTACCTAAAAAATTTGCAAGCCTTGGTTTTGGAGGAAGAGCGACGCCAGCGCAGAAAGCGCAGGTAGTCCAAAAACTAAGGCAGAAATATCCTTTATCCATTCTGCTTGAAATCGCTCAACTGCCTCGTGCCACCTTTTACTACCATATGAAGCTGATACAACGGGCAGATAAATATGCAGAAGCAAAAGAAGAGATAAATTCTATCTATCACAAAAATAGAGGACGGTATGGATACCGGCGTATTACCGCAGCATTACACAATAATGGGATACATCTTAACCACAAGACGGTGCAGCGGCTTATGAAGGAGATGGGGCTGGTCTGCCGTGTCAGAATGAAAAAGTATCGCTCCTACAAAGGAGAGGTTGGCAAGATCGCACCGAATCTGCTGAACAGAGACTTCCATGCGGAAAGACCAAACCAGAAGTGGGTTACCGATGTGACAGAGTTCAGTCTGTTTGGCCAGAAACTCTATCTTTCTCCCATTTTGGATCTGCACAATGGTTACCTGGTCAGCTATACCATCTCTGACCGGCCAGTTTTGAGCATGGTAATAACGATGCTCACCAAAGCATTTGCAACGATACCGGATGGAACCGGACTGATTCTTCACTCTGACCAGGGTTGGCAATACCAGCACAAACAATACCAGAGAATGCTCAAAACAAAAGGCATCCGGCAAAGTATGAGCCGCAAAGGGAACTGTCTGGATAACGCAGTCGCAGAAAACTTCTTTGGATTGCTCAAAAGTGAATTGCTTTATCTGCAAAAATTCCAGTCTATGGACCACTTCAAACAGGAACTCATTGACTACCTTGACTATTACAATAACCAACGCATCAAGGCAAAGCTAAAGGGCTTGCCGCCTGCACTCCACAGACAACAAGCCCTTTCGATTGCTTGAACTATTCATGCAAAAATATTGTCTAACTTTTGGGGGTCACTTCAAATCCGCCCGGGGTTTTTCTATGATTATTGATTATTGCAAAACGCCGGGCTCCGACTGCCCCATTGAGAAGATTCGGCGGGAAACAAGTTGTATCCATCTCGACCCGTCAATTTTTTAAGGGAACTTTTCCAGTGCAAGAAAAACATTCCATGCCGGTTTTTTCGCGGTATAGGGGTATAAAAATTTCCACGGAACAGATACTATTTTTGCTTTAATCAGCATCCCTCGGCGTACAAAGGGAAACACGGTTTTTCGCAGCCAATGAGAGTGAGCGGCTTTGTCAAGCCGCGTTGCCATCAACAGCCCGCTCACCCCGTTTGCTTCCAAAACCCAAATGGGAGCTGGCAAGGCCGCAGAGCGGGGCCCCGCCAAATCCCGGGGAACGCCGCCGGCGCACGCCTGAACTGTTGCGGGTGGATTGCCCCTTATACACCGAGGGTGGGATCAGAGTTTTTCCATAGAAACAAAAATTTACCCGGGTTCCTCCCGGCGGTCAATGAAAAAATAATGGAGGCGTTATCTGTTCATGAAAGCCACTGGAATTGTACGAAGAATTGACGACTTGGGGCGCGTGGTCATCCCCAAAGAGATCCGGCGCACGATGCGGATCCGCGAGGGCGACCCGCTTGAAATATATACCGAGGCAGACGGAGAAGTCATCTTTAAGAAGTATTCTCCCATAGGGGAACTTTCTTCCTTCACAGGGCAATATGCGGAGGTGCTCTCCCGCAGCACCAACTTACCCGTCCTGATCTGCGACAGGGATCATGTGATCGCCTGCGCAGGCATGCCAAAGCGGGAGGCGGTTGACCGGCGTATTTCCGCCAATTTGGAAATGCTGATGGAAAAAAGAAGTAATTTCATTTATTCCGGCTCGGGCGAGACACTACGTCCGGTAGAAGGGCTGGAGCGTATGGCGGGCATTGCCTGCCCCATCATCGGCTCGGGCGATGTGTCCGGCGCGGTTGTCCTCCTGCTTGCGGAGAATAATGCTGCCGCCCCCTCTCAGACAGAGATCAAGCTGATGCAGGTTGCGGCCTCCTTCCTGGGCAAGCAGATGGAAGAATAAAACCTGCGGCAGCGAAACGCT